>JAJZYD010000016.1 GCA_021806095.1 Microcaldota archaeon | reverse complement strand
CCTCCAAACGGTGCAATGCCAAGTGTAACATTTGGCTCTGCACAAAGTATAACACTTAATATTCCATCCGGTATTCAATATTATGTTCATATAAATATAACAAACTCCCAAACCTCATCAACACCAAGTCCATTCCAACAGATGGTAAATATAACAGAAAGCAATTATGCACAATATATTACTTACAACAGCAACTTTGCAAATTTTGAATATTTTTATGCAAACGGAACAGTAATACCTGCATGGATTGAAAGCAATCAATCAGGAAAGCTCATTACTTGGATTAAAATTAATCCTTCAATACCTGCAAGTGGTAAACTTACTGTTTACCTTGGTTTTGCAAGTACATCAGCAAATTTGCTCTCAAGCTCAGGCACATCAGGAATAGGAGAAGCTTCACAGCTTAGCTCAACTTATGGAGAATATGATGACATTGGTAGTGTAATGCAACCAGGCTTAATTTATCAAGTCTATTATTATTCAACTGGCACTTGTAGCAGTTCAAGCTATCAAAATAATGTTTATGGAGCTACACTGGGAGATGGAGTCACAATATCTTCTTGTGCTTCTTTTGTATCATCTACAAATCCTTTTGTTACTAGCCAAGCAGGTACAACTCAAAATGTAGATGGAACTAATCAGCCGAATGTTGTCATCAACTATCAAGAAGGATATTCTGGTGGAATAGCATATCCAAATCCACCAGTTTCTAATAATGCTTACTCATGGATTATAAAGACTATAGGATTCGCAGATTTACCTAATCAAAATATTAATTTCTATGGCTTAAGTGATGATGGTATTGCTATGGGTTACAACACAAACAGCGGTTCAAGCAACGGTCAGTATTGGCTAGGTGGTACTTCTAATCCAAATAATATATATAATGGTTGGCATGACCAAGGTGCTACGCAGTATAATGGTATAGTCTCACCAGGTACATATGCAATTGAACAAGATTATTACGAAAATGGAGGTGGCGCTTACACAGCATTGTGGTCTAATATTACTGTTAATTATTATCACGCAGCCTACCCGCCCTCTGGGACTATGCCCAGTGTCAGTTTTGGGAGTGTTGGTAATAGTGCATCAAGCGCACCATTTATTGTGACTTTATCACCACATCAAGTAACTATTCCAATAAACAGTAATTATACATTAACTATGCAGTGCTATAATAATGGTACAATTGCATCTGTTCCATCAGGCCAAATATTTGATGGATACTTTTTTGTTAATTATACTTCTCTTAACAATGGATTTCATCAAACGCTAGTTGGAGATGTTGCAGCAAAAGCAACATAATTTGAATTATAAAACTTAAAATTCAATAAAATAAGACAAACAAAATAAAGAAAAAGATAAATAAAAACTTAAAAAATAATATTATCCTTTTGTGACTCCTATCGGCTTCATTTTTGCAACAATATCAGAAATCTTTGCTCCTGCAATAGAGACAACAACATCATCAACATTCTTATAAGCCCATTCAGCTTCTTCGCTGATAAGCTTTTTGCTTCTTACTCTTACTTCTATATTCCTCCTTTCCATATCTCCCAAAGTCTTTGATGCCGGAATTTCTCTTATTGCTTGATGCCTTGACATTATTCTTCCCGCGCCGTGGCACGAAGATCCAAATGTTTCTTCCATGCTCTCTTTTCTTCCTACAAGAATATAGCTTGCAGTTCCCATGCTGCCTGGTATTAATACAGGCTGCCCTATACTTCTATATTCTTTTGTAATTTCCTCTCTTCCAGGCCCAAATGCTCTTGTTGCTCCTTTTCTATGCACATAAACCTTCATTTTCTTTCCATCAACATTATGCTCCTCTAATTTTGCAATATTATGCGACAAGTCATATACAAGTTCCATGCCTAAAGAATCCCAGCTCTTTCCCAACGCATCCCCAAAGCTTTTTCTTATGAAGTAAGTCATTATCTGCCTATTTGAAAATGAAAAGTTTATTGCAGAATTCATAGAATGCCAGTATTTTTCTGCTTCTTTTGATCCTACTTTTGCATAAGCAAGTTCAGGATCCTTTAACTCTATATTTTCCTTTTTGGAATATTCTACGAGTTCTCTCAATGAGTCAGAACATATTTGATGCCCATAACCTCTTGAACCGCTATGGAGCATTATTACTACCTGACCTTCAAATAATCCAAATATCTTTGCAACTTTTTCATCAAAAATGTGTTCAACAATCTGCAATTCAAGAAAATGATTGCCTGCACCTAATGTTCCTAATTGATGCAATCCTCTCTTTTTTGCAAGATCACTTACATGATCAGGATCAGCATCTTTTATCCTACCATGCTCCTCAATTTTATCTAAATCATCATCAATTGCAAAATCTTTCTCAATTAAATATTCAACTCCATATCTAGCAACATTATCGAGGTCTTTTTCAGTTATGTTGATATTTATCTTACTTCCAACACCACTCGGAACATTTTTGAATAATGCATCCATAATTTTGCTTAAATTAGGTTTTATTTCTTTTAAAGTAAGGTTTGTTTTTATTAAGCGCACTCCACATCCAATATCAAAGCCAACAAATCCTGGAGATATTATTCCATTATTGGCATCGAAAGCGGCAACTCCTCCTATTGGAGAGCCATAGCCTTCATGTCCATCTGGCATAATTAGCATGTTTTTGACAATTCCTGGTAAACTAGCTGCGTTCATAGCCTGTGATAATGTTCTATCTTTTTTCATTGATTCCATTATCTTGTTATTTGCATATACTCTAACAGGAACATTCATCCCTATATTTTCATCTCTTTTAATCTCCCATAAAAATTCATTTATTTGTTTAATATCCATAATTATTACCATTTTATTTTATTTGAATAAAAAAGACTAAATAGTTTAACATTATTATCTTTATATGCAAAATAATTTTAGTACAAATAAAAAGAATATAAAGTCACAGACAGCTATAGAATATCTTGTAACATATGGATGGGCAATTCTTATAATTGTTATTGTTATTAGCATATTTATTTATTCATCATTCTTTAGTAATGCGAGTAATAAAATTTATGTTATACCTGGAGAGTGCAGCGTATACAGACCAACAGTTTCAACAGGAATTCTGCAACCGTCAATGAAAGGGCTTTGCAACAATGCGCCTCCAGAATATGTAGCACAGTTCATTGGTCAAGGATTTATAAGTTCATTAATTCCTATAATACCTGAAGGCACAAATTCAATAACATTTACAATGTGGTTTAATGGTGCAAATACTGCAATGTCAAATCCACCATATGCAGATCCAAATTTACTCTCATATGGTGCGGAATCATCATGTAATCCAGGCCAACCTGCAGATATTTATATAAATAATCATCAAGTAAATATAAATTGGTGGTGCGGGGGAATTTCAATACCTATGACAGTACAAAATAATACATGGTATTTCATTGCATATAGTTGGAATGGATTAGTGGCTAGCGGATTTGGAGGATTCGGGAATTTATTTATAAACAGTACAGCATCAGAAATTAATTCTATTTCTGCATCAGGAATAGCTATTGGTACATATGGTGGTGCGCAAACAGGTAATGGCCCTTTTGTAGGATATATATCAAATCTACAAATATATAATTCATCACTTTCGCCAAGTGAAATTCAAGTACTATATCAAGAAGGGATAGGAGGCGCGCCCATCAATTTGAATCATCTTATTGCGTGGTATCCACTTGATGGGAATCCTTATGATTATAGTGGTTATGGAAACAATGGAACTGCAATAAATGTAATTTTTGTGAGTAATTGGCAATCTGGTTATACTGCTCCTTAATCATGTTTTGATTTTTGATAGAAGTGTGGTTTCTTTATTTATCTATAAAGAAATACAAAGTTAAATAAAATTCTTCATCCACCTGCGCTAGTATATTTTGTGAGGAGCCATTTTGACAATTTATAATATACTACTATTGAAATTATTTCAAATATAATTAAAAGCAGTAATGTTTCCAAAGATATTTTGCCAAATACAAATCCTGCAGGGTAATATGTCGCAAGTCCAACAGGTAATACAATTGTAAAAAGTATCATAAGTGTTGTTCCAAAAATATTCAAAGGGTATGATGATGCTGTACCTCCAATATATAATGATAAGGTCCTCAACCACTGAGACTTTCCTTTAGTAAGTACATAAAATACTAAATATAAAGTTAACATAAACATTATAAATGTGGCTACTCCTATAAAAAAGAGCAAAAGTATTACAAGAATATTTATTACTCCAAGGTTCAGAAAATATGCTGACGTCGCAAAAATCCCAAAGCCAGTCAAAATTGTTATTATATTAGGTGATTGTGGCCTAAATAGTAAAAGCATACCGATAGGGTTATATGGTTTTACAAGCATCTGATCAAATCCCCCATTTCTTAATTTATTAGGGATTCCATCTAAGCCAAAATAATGAAACATTCCTGCCATCATATTGGTAAGCCCTACAAGCATGAGCACTTGATAATAATTCCAACCATTTATCCCGTTCGATATATTGTATATAACAGAAATTGTTACAACTCCACTTATTGAGCTAAGTAAAATAACTAAACCCCATATCACTGCCTGTGTTCTGTATACAGTAAATGCTAACCAATCATATTTTAGTGAATTTATATGTATTTTAATATATCTTTTTATTTTACTTAACATTCATACACCAACAACATTCATATCTTTGCTGACTCTCTTCCAAACAATTTTAGAGATTAAAGCAAGTATAATCACCCAAACAATTCCAGTAATCAATATGTTCACAATATTTGTATTTATTATTCCTATAAAAATTCCTGCCGGTACAAAAATCATGAAAGGAAACGGAGTCAGCATTAATAAATTACTTATAATTTTTGGGTAAAATATGATAGGTATAATGCCACCTCCTAATATTTCATTTATCCATAAGATACCTTCTCCTATTCCACTAACATCAACAAGATATATTGAAAATGAACCTATTATAAAGCTCAAAAGATTTGATATGAGGTAAGCTATTAAAACTCCTATTGCAAATGCAATTATAATAAATATATTTAGATGAATTCCTGTAATTAAATAAAGTAATATAAGCAAAGGTATTGTTGTAAATGCAAATAATATTATATCCGCAGGAATTACTGAAAGAAAGGGCATAAATATATAGTTGATAGGTCTTATCAATTCAGTTGCAATGCTACCCTCTTTTATATCATTTTGCATGTGCTTTACAATATTCGTTGGTGCTACTATGAAGTCCAAATTACCAACAACAAAAAAATAAACTACAATACTGCTTAAAGTTATTCCTTTTAATGTACTCACATTAGAGAATTGGTATACAGCATAAAATACAAATATAAGAAGTAATGGTTTTAAAATATTAAATAGAGTAGAGAGGGTAAGATCTACTTTATATGCAAAAACATCTTTTATATATATTTTCAGCACTGCTAAATAAGGATTCGACACAAAAAACACTATTGTTTATTTTTTTTAGAATTTTTATCAATTTCTTTGTAAGCCATTTCAAGTATTGAACTTAATCTTGGTTCAGACAGCCTGTAATCTTCTACAAATTTGTCATTGAATATTTCCATAAAAGCACTACTCTTTATTGTATCTGGTTTTACTTCTATTTTTATGTGTTCATTCTTACTTTCAATAACTTTTCCAAGTTTCGAATATTTTTTCTTCAATACATTAAAATTTTTTGTAAAATACAAGTCAAGTATTGCAATTTTCTCATATTTATCCTTTAGCTGTTCCTGCGTTCCATCAAAAAGTTTTATTCCATGATCTAGAATTATTATTCTATCAGCTTTTGTTATATCATCAACAACATGTGTTGTCATAACAAAAGTCATGCCCAATTTATTTCTAAGATTTAGGATTGCTTTTGTTATGGAAATTCTTGAAGGTAGATCAACTCCAACCGTTGGTTCATCCATAATCACAAGCTTTGGCATGTGAAGGATTGCTGCAACAATCTCACACTTCATTCGCTCTCCGAGAGAAAGCTGCCTTGTTTGCCTTTTATAAACTTCTTCTAAATTTAACATTTTTATGAGTTCTTTAAGCCTTTTATTATAATTTTTATCATTTATTTCGTATAATTCTTTTATATATTTAAATGTGTCTATCGGTGGGAGATTCCAAAAAAGTTGTGGATGTGTAGAGCCAAAGACGACTCCAATATCTTTGACTACATTTATTCTTTCTTCCCATGGATCTAATCCAAAAATGCGCACACTTCCTGAATCTGGATGTAATATACCAGAAAGAAGTTTTATAATAGTGGATTTACCGCTTCCATTTCTTCCAAGAAGTGCAACTATCTCACCTTTTTTCACTTCAAAACTAACACCATTAAGTGCATTTTTCCAAAAAGTTTTTCTGTGAAAGAATTCAAAAGTGCCACTTCCACTTTCATAAGTTTTAAACTTCTTTTTAACATCTTTTACTTCTATAATATTTTCCATTTAATCATCTGTTAATTTATTGAAATATAATATATAATAAATAAGAATGATTTTATAATATATAATATAAAATAAATAAAAAACTCAATAATTTTATGATTATTTGATCTCTAATGCGCCCTTGCCGGGATTTGAACCCGGATCACAGGCTCCGCAAGCCCACGTTCTATCCAAGTTATACTACAAGGGCAAATATCTTATAATGAAATATGAAATGTTTATTAATAAATTAATATAATAAAAATTAATATAATAAATTAATAATATATTAATTAAAAATTACTAATAGAGATATGATACAAAGATATTTAAAGTATTTAAATAATATAATAATTATAATTTATAGTTCGACTGTAATATGGATTATTGGATTACAAATTATAAAATCAATTTAAATAATATAAAATTATTAAGAATTAAAAAATAAAAGTGGAATTATGTTTTCAACATACTTTACTTTAATTGTGCCTGCTTTGATTGCTTTTATTGGAGCATTGCTTGCGATACCTTTTGTTAGAAGCTATATGCTTGAATCTGGAGTAATATCCCTTGATAATAATAAAAAGAATAAACCTATATTGCCAGCAAGCGGGGGAATTGCTGTTGGGTTTGGATTTATTCTTGGCCTTTTAGTTTATATATTTGGGGCTAGCTATCATTTTTATATACCTGTAGCATCTCAAAGGTTTATATTTGCAACTGCTTTATCTGTTGCAATGATTGTATTTGTTGGCTTTCTTGATGACATTAATGTAAAGAAAAAAGCGGTTAAAACAACTGGAATGAAAGATATTAGGAAAGGTCTTAAGCAATGGCAAAAACCACTCTTTACGTTCATCGGTGCAATACCGCTTATGGTCATTGCGGCAGGAACTTATACTGTTGATCTTCCTTTTGTAGGAGTTGTCAATTTTGGAATATTTTACCCTTTGGTTATAATACCTCTTGCAATTATATTTGTTACAAATGCATTTAATATTCTTGGAGGGTTTGATGGTATTGCGGCAGGAAGTGCATTAGTTTTAAGCCTTGCACTTTTGATTTATGCATTCTTCTATGGAACTTATACTGGTATACTCTTATCTGCAATACTATTTGCATCTCTTCTAGCATTCCTGCCGTTCACAATATTTCCCGCTAAAATTCTACCAGGTGACACTTTTTATTTTGGTATCGGAGCTGCTTTTGTAGCTATAGTAATTGTTGGGAATATGGAAGCATTTGGTATTATAATATTTATTCCATGGATTATTGAATTTTTTCTACATTTAAAAAAGAAATTTGATGTAACAGATCTAGGAAAATTGAGATCTGATGGAACATTTGAGCCGCCGTATGGGAAAAAAATATATAGCTGGACACATTTGATAATGAATATGAAGCGTTGCAAAGAATGGGAGGTATCACTTTATATGTGGATTATTGAAATAGGATTTGTTATTCTAGCTTTTATATTTAAATTATTTGGATTGTTATAATTTTATTTTTATATCAATTCTATATTAATAATAAAAAAACAAAAATAAAACAAAAAAACAAGAAATCAATCAAAAAATTAAAAATGATTAAATTAAAGGTTCATGCCGAGCATTATTTTATTGCTTTCATTATTGCGGATTTTCGCTGAAATTCTCTGTTTTTTTGTTGGTACATACCTTCTCTTGCTTACTAATTTTACATCTTCTTCTTTTATCAGCTTACTTCTACCTGCATAGTTTGCATAGAGATGTGCTTCATTAATAAGTTCTTTTACTGTGTTCTCAAGTTCTTTTTCAAGATTAATGACTGCTTTTTCATTGATGCGTTCAGCGCCCGCTTCTTTAAGAAATTCCTCAATGTCATATAAACTGAATTCTCTGTTTTTACTCACCTTAACACCCCAAGTAAGAAAGTTATAAATAATAACCTTTTTAAATAAATCTATTTTATCTGTTTAGCGGTATTACTGGTAATTTTGATGAACGCGACGAGAATTATAAATTCATCAATAAAACTTGGTTTTCACCTTTCAAATAATGGTTCTATAATTACACCATTGCAAGAAGCAATTAAACACAAATATAGTGCATTTCAAATGTTTATATCTAATCCTAGATCTTGGAAGAGTACTCATATAAGTGAAGATATTATTAATGAATTTAGATACAAATTAAATAAAAGCAACATTAATGCAAATGTGCACATACCTTATTTATGCAATCCTTCATCACCAAATGAAGATGTTTATAAAAAAAGCAAAGAAATGCTATTTGAGAATGCGAAGGTTTGTAAGATGCTTGGAATTTCACTTGTTATTCATATGGGCTCTCATCTAGGCAGAGGCAAAGAGTTTGGAATTAATAGAATTGTTTCATTGCTTAATAATATTATTGATGAAAAATTAAAAGTTCAAATCCTTCTTGAAAATAGTTCTGGTTATACAAATAGTATGGGTTCAACATTAGAAGAAATAAGTGAAATAATAAATAGAGTAAATTCTCGATATATTGGAGTCTGCATTGATACAGCGCATTCATTCGCTGCTGGATATAATATTAGCACCAATGAAGGTGTTGATATGTTTGCACTCAAAATAAAAACACTTATAGGGAGAGATAAAATAAAACTTTTTCACCTAAATGACTCAAAATACCATTTAGACAGCAAGCTTGATAGGCATTGGCATATAGGCAAAGGATATATAGGTAAAGCAGGTTTTTTAAATTTCTTTTCTAATTCAACATTTTCTTATGGAACATTTATAATGGAAACGCCAGTCAATATCTATGGAAATAAATATACAAATTGGATCGCTGCTAAAAGAATAATTAATGAAGCGTTAATAATAAAAAATAACTAAAAGTAAAATATTAAATATTTTTATATTATTTAAAAATTAAAAGCGGGAGGATACTACAAAAGACTAAAAGGCAAATGATGTGTAATTGCAAGAAATATTATATAAAGTAAAATCATTACTATAGCAATTGCAATATTATCATCAACAATATTATCAATGCTTTCTGTTATTGAAAGAATAACACCAAAAGCTAATGAATAAATTCCTATTATTGGAAATGCACCTATTGCTATGACTAAAAAAAATGTAAACGTGCCTAAAATTGACTTATGTTTATTGTAAAATAATCTAGGACTTTTTATATTGATGCCAAAAATTGTGGCTAATGGATCCGCAAAGAATAATGCAATAAATCCTGTTATTAAGAATGATGGATTATGTATAAATCCAATAAGAAGTGAAATTCCTATTCCTAAATAAAGGGCTCCAAGTCCATATATTGAATCATTTCTTTCAAATATTACTAATTTTCTATATACATTATTTTTTAGATTTGGTATTATACCATTGTAAATATATCCTAAAAATATAAGTGCAATTGTTACATATATTGCAGTATGGAATGGAAGTACAAAAAATAAGGACATTATAATAATTCCTAAAATAATATGTATAATATCGCGCCTTGTTTCTAATCCCTTATCTGTACTCGTATGTTTTCTTTTAAATGTTTGTAGACCACTTCTATAATAAATTCCTAAAGCAGTGCCTATAGAGAATGCAATAATCATTGGAAATAGCAATGATCCATTTAAATAATCTAAAAAAGTAAAAGATAAAAATGTAAAAACAGACAGCAATAAAAATTTGAGTGTACTTCTAATATAATAAAAAGGAATTATTGAAGATAATAAAGCAATGCACAGTATAAATATAATTGAATTATTGCTTATATTTTGGTTAATTAATATTATTATGATTAAAGTTATTATTAAACTAGCAATAATTGGTATTACTCTTTTAATCTTATGTTCATGATTTTTATCGACCAAATATAAAATGAAGATTCCTATGCTTAAGATTGTAAGTAATATTTCAAAGATTATCATACATATCATTTATTAGGATATATTATAATTAAAATTCTTATTTTCAAGTTATTTTATTACTTTATTATTTTTATCATTTTATTATCCATTATTTATATTATGTTGTTAAATAAAAATTAATAAATTCTTCTAATTTAAATATATTAAGATATTTAACAAATAAATGAGTTATAATAAATATTATACTATTTGTTTATATTTTGAAAGTGAGAGATTTGGAGATAATTATTGCATTGCTTATACTTCTTGGATTTTCATTACTACTTGGAGAGATGTTTGAAAAATATGGTTTCCCAGAAATAGTCGGAAATATTTTTGCAGGATTCATATTAGGACCTGTGATTTTGGGATTTGTTACAATAAGTCCAGAATTAAATGCGATAGCAGAACTTTCTCTATTTTTTATAATACTGCTAATAGGTATAGAAGTAACCTCCGATATTATAACAAAGAACATAAAAAAATATATAATATTTACATTTAGTGGATTTGTTTTTCCCTCAATCTTTATAACTTTTATATTAATTGTCCTTCACTTTACATTTTCACAGAGCATAATAACAGCAATGGCTATAAGTGTACCATCAATATCAATAATTTCAGTTTTAGTGTTAAAATACAAAATATTGAAAAAATTAGATGGTTCGTTGATAATTGCAAGTACTGTAGTAAGCGATATTATTGCATTTTCAACATTAGCTATATTAAGTAATATTTCAAATACTATAATAATATTAATTTCGCTTTTTATTGTTCTAATAATATTATTTATTTTAGATTTTTTGATAAAAAAATATTCTCCAACAATACGCAGATTTTTTGGTAAAATGAGCAATAAAGATAATGGAGAAAAGATAGTTTTTGGATTTATAATTATTTTAGGTATGATTTTTGCATCTGTATTTCAAATTATAGGAATAACTTATATTTTAGGTGCATTCTTTGCCGGGATGTTAGTATATGATACTATGATGGGAAAATTATTTTACAAGCGGGTATCTAACACATTCAGAAGGATAAATTATTCATTTTTTATTCCAATATTTTTTAGTATAGCTGGGCTTAGTGCTATTATTCCAACTGGTATTTATTTAATTATATTGTTAATAAGTATTATTATAATTGTATTATTTAGTATACTAACTTATCTTTTTGGAAAGCGTATCTTTACACATATTAATTCAAAGAGTGGTGTTGGAATAATTGGAGGTAGAGGTGCTGTAGGTATATCAATTGGCAGCATAGCATTTGCTTCAGGTTTAATAACAAACAATTTATACTCCGTTATTATATTTGGTACAATAATATTATCCTTAACAATGCCATTAATGATTTCAAAGAAATATTCTGTTAAACATTCAAATTTAAAATATAAAAATAAAAAGAGATAAATAATATAATTATATTATTTCTACAAAAAGAGAAATTAAATTATAGAAATAAGCCAGGTTGCTATAACAAACCCACCTATCAAAATAATAGGTACGAGTATTTTTGCTAAATTAAACACATAATTTAATGTATTTAAAGCATTGTTCTTTATATCAGGCCCCCAAACTCTAAAATTCTTTAAGATGCCTTTTTTATAATATATATCAACATTTCCTGCATCTTTTATTGCTTCCTTTACTGCGTTATCAATAAAAGGTGTAAGCATTGAAATAGTTGTAATTCTACCAAGAACGTTGCTTGCAGTTTTCTGTAATGAATTAACATAATGAGTATCTGTTGTGCATACTTCTGCATTTATATTATATTTATCTTTTATATATTTAATTATAGAGTTTCTTAATGCCGGAAGCATATTATTTGCATTAAAAATAAGTGTTAATTTGCTTAAATTATTGATTTTGATAAATACTGCATTTAATGATCCAAGGGCAAGATCTGTTGGTTTTCCAATTTTATTATATAAATTAATACTACTAATCCCTATAATTGCCTTTTTTGCTTCTTTAATTTTTTTGATATTTCTTATTGCTTTTATATATTCGTGTATATAAGGAGTATTTGGTTTTATTCCATCAAGCTCATCTTTCGATGCACTTTCGTATCTTGAATTATGTAAGTCAAGCATAATAAGATTAGCATTTTTTCTGCTTAGTAATTCTTTTATTATTTTGGCAGAAGGAAGTGTAAAATCTTCAGTAACTTTTGGTGCTCTTGTAAATGTTGCAATGTCTACTCCATCTAAATTTAAAATAGATATTTTTGCAGTATTAAAAAACCCCTCATAATATTTAATGCTTTTAATATTTAATTTTGCTGCCTTTTTCATACTTTCATCAATATCTTTTTTTATAATATTAAGTTCAGAGCTTGAGATTGGGTTGCTATCTTCATTAACTGTAGGGTGGAGTACAAATGTTGTTATATTGTATTTTTTTGAAACGTAATCTCCTATAAGATATGGAAAATGGCTGCCACCAATATTTCCCACAGGTCCGTAATGTATTTCAGGTATGTAAAATAATGCTTTTGGTATATTATTTTTCTTTAGTATTAATGTATGTGTTGGTATATTCATCTTGTAACCAGATTGATTAGATAATTTTATATCAACATTAAACAGCCAACTTTGTACAATCTCAGAAAATGCATCAATGCCACTGAAGTTTAAGCGGCCTTTTATTGGTTTATCTATAATATATAATATTATATAACTCACAAGTGCAAATATTGCAAATCCAATAAAGAGTTTTATTAGAAGAAGCCATAATGGAAATGTGAATACAAATATTATGTTTGCTGAACCAATATAAACAAGAATATTTATAAGTGGCTGTATTATTGAGTATAAGAGTGCCTTTTTCTTCACACCCATAATAATTTTACTTATAAAAAACCATAGACCAAATATACTCGCATTACCAACAAGTATTACAGAACCAGCAAGCAGATAGTTGTTGGATATATAATAGAATGAACTTGCAAGAACCATAAATATTGAATATATTAGCGCGCCAATAACTGATATGATAAGTAAATAACGTGTTTTTACATTTCTTTTTATAAGTTTGATTGTAAATATTGTTAGAAGTGTTGGAAGCAGTATTGCAAACAATGCTGTTAAAATACCATTGGTGATAATCAGTAAAGAATCAATTGGTATATCATTAATTATACTATTTTTATATCCTATTAATGTACTTGAAATAATACCAATAATAATTGCATAAATTGCAAGCAGGAATAAAATTTTAAAAGAGTTTGGCAAAGTTCTTGAAAATAAATGCACTCTCTTTATTAATTTATCATTGCTTTTTAACATAGAATCATAATTTCTCTATTTTTTTATTTATACAAAAATTCGATGTAAAAAATATTTTAGTAGATTGATTAATAATATTTATTCTTTATTCTACTTTCCAAATCTTCTTTGTCTATTTTTATACTCATCTAATGCTTTTTTATAGTCCTCTTTTGTGAAGTCAGGCCAATATTTTTTTTCAAAATATAATTCAGAATAAGCAGTTTGCCATGGTAAAAGGCCAGATAAACGCATTTCCCCAGAAGTTCTGATAAGTAAATCTATATCATTTATTGTTGCACTCATTAAATAATTATTAAATACTATCTCTTTATGCTGTATATCCTGTTCACCTTTTTTCAATGCTTTTATTATTGTTTTTGCAGCATATGCTAAATCATTTTTACCACTATAATTTATTAGTAAATTTATTGTTAAATCATTATATTTTTTTGTAATTTTTTCAAGATTTGTGAGCGCAGATTGTAGCTTTTTAGGGAGCAACTTTTTGTCTCCTACAATATTAATATGTATCTTATTCTGTATAAGATCCTTTATTAACTTTTTATCATATGCAGCTTTTGTATAAAGATTAAATAATATATTAAGCTCATTTTTACTTCTATTATTGAGATTTTCGTTTGAGAGCCCCCACACTGTGATTGTTTTAATTCCAAATTCAAGCGACCATTTTGCAAATTCAATAAATTTATTAACCCCAATTCTATAGCTGTTTAGAAGCGGAAATTTCTGTTTTTTAGACCATCTTCTATTACCATCAGGTATAATTGCAACATGTTTTGGTATTTGTGTGTTTTCCATATCAATCACAAGTGTATATAATATTAAACATAATATTAAATTACAATAACATAAATATAATATTAATTATAATATATTTGGAAATAATTTAATACTATTATATAAAAAAGTTAAATATAAATACTATTATATTATGTTTTTTAATAA
>JAJZYD010000002.1 GCA_021806095.1 Microcaldota archaeon | reverse complement strand
TCATTTGCTTCACGTTATATTATATATTTATATATATTTAACTACAATTATTAAATTAATAATTTATATGTTTTGCATTCATCCCACCTTTAAAAAAGGTAGGCTTTCTGCTATGCATTCTGTAAAAGAAATAGAAGACAAACTTTACTGTTTTTGATTTTGATGTTTTTAAAGAATGATTGCCATGATTGAATATTTAGATATGCCATTTAGAGATGAAGAGAGCTATGCTGTGCTTAATCTTTATGTTAAAGAATGGTTCAAAAAAAACTTCAAAGAAATCACACCACCACAAAAATTTGGATTTAAGTTGATATATAACAAGAAAAATATTCTTATAACCGCACCTACCGGATCAGGAAAAACATTATCAGCATTTCTATCAATAATCAGCAAGCTTTTTGATTATTCGCTGGAAGGTAAGCTTGAAAATAAGGTATATTGCATATATGTATCACCACTTAGGGCTCTTAACAATGATGTAAAAAGAAATCTTACAAAACCACTTGAAGAAATATTTGAAATGGTGCGAAAAGCAAAAGGTGTAAATATAATAAAAGAGAATATAAAAAACATCACTATTGGTGTTAGAACTGGAGATACAACTCAAAAAGAGCGACGGAATATGCTTGTTCATCCACCACACATCCTTGTAACTACCCCAGAAAGCCTTGCAATATTAATTAATTCACAAAAGTTTGTTGAAAATCTTAAAGGGGTTGAATACCTTATAATTGATGAAATCCATGAACTTGCAAATAATAAAAGGGGCGTCCATCTATCTCTTTCTATTGAACGTTTATCTGCAATGGTAAACATACCATTTACAAGGATTGGATTAGGTGCAACATTATATCCTTTAGATGAGGCAGCAAAGTTCCTTGTTGGTTATAATGGCAATGAACCAAATGATTGTATTGTTGTTGATGCATCATGGAGTAAGAAGATTGATGCAAAAGTAATAAGTCCTATTAGAGATATGATATATGCTGAAGATGAAGAAGTAGAAGATGCAATGTATAATGAAATAAATAAAATTATAAAACAAAATAAAACCTCATTGATATTTACAAATACGAGAAGTGGTACTGAAAGAGTAATTTTCAATCTTAAAAAAAGATTTGGCTACGGTGAAGAAATTGCAGCTCATCACGGCTCGCTATCAAGGGAATCAAGATTTGAAGTTGAGGAGCTGCTAAAAAAAGGAACACTAAAATGTGCAGTATCATCTACAAGTCTTGAATTAGGCGTTGATATAGGGTCAATAGAAACAGTTATACAACTTGGATCACCAAAAAGTGTTACTCGTGCTATTCAGCGTATAGGTAGGGCAGGCCATTCATTCAAGGAGACTGCAAAAGGTAAAACAATTGTTTTAAATAGAGATGATCTTGTTGAATGTGCAATAATGTTTGACTCTGCACTGAAAAAAAGGCTAGATTCATTTACGGTGCCTCAAAACGCGCTTGATGTGCTTGCCCAGCATATTATAGGAATGTCGCTGACAAAAAAATGGGGTGTTGATGAAGCCTATCTTTTAATAAAAAGAAGCTATGCTTATCATAATTTACCGAAAGGCGACTTTCTCTCATTATTGGATTATTTAGCAGGCAAGTATGTTGGATTAGAAAGCAGAAGAGTATATGGTAAAATATGGTATGATGAGCAGGAAAATACATTTGTCAAGCGTGGCAAATATACAAAAGTAATTTATATGCTCAATTTAGGAACTATACCTGAGGAAGTTGCAGTAAATGTATTTAAGGGCAATAAGTGGATAGGTAATATTGAAGAAGAATTTATGATGAAGTTAAAGCCAAAGGACATATTTACATTAGGGGGTAGGCTATACAAATTTGAATATGCAAAGGGCATGAAATGCTATGTAAGTGATTCAAATTCCAATTCACCTACAATTCCTCCATGGTTCTCAGAGCAGCTTCCACTATCATATGAACTTGCAAATGATATTGGCGCATTTAGACTTGAAATGCTTAAGGCAATTGAAGACTTTGGCTTAAAAAAGAAAATAGGAGATATAAGCAAAATTAAAGAAGAAAATATTCCTAAAAATATAAAAGAAATATTAATGAAATTGCCTATTGATAAAAATTCAGAAATTAACATATTTCAATATTTTTTAGAGCAGTATTTGTTCGCAAAAGATATTCCAAATAAAAATTTATTACTTATAGAACTAACACAAAGCCCTTCAAAAGATAAATATTATTTAATATTTCATTCATTGTTTGGCAGAAGAGTAAATGATGCACTTTCAAGAGCAGTTGCAATAAAGATTGGTGAAATCCTTCAAGAAGATGTAAGTATAAATATAAGTGATAATGGATTTGTTGTAACATTCGAAGAAGAGCCAAACATAAATCAAAAAATTATTGATCAAATAATGGAAGAACTTTCATCATCAAGCATAATTTCATTACTTAAAAGAAATATAAAAAACACTGAATTAATGAGGCGCAAATTTAGACATGTTGCAGTAAGAAGCTTTATGATTCTTAGAAATTATAAAGGATATAAAATGTCAGTAAACAAGCAGCAAGTAAGCTCTCATATACTTCTCAAGGCAATTGAAGAAATGGATACAAATTTTCCAATACTGAAAGAAACATATAGAGAAATAATGAATGACCTTATGAATTTGCCGAAGGCTGAAGAAGTGTTATCAAAAATAAGAAAAAAAGAAATAAGATGTAAATTAATTAGAACACCAATACCGAGTCCTTTCTCACATTCGCTTTTGACATTTGGTCAAAATGATGTTATCATGATAAAGGATAGACATAAATATCTGCAAGAACTTCATAAATTAGTTATGAAAAGGATAAAGAAGTGATTTTATGAAATTAGGAAAAGATATAGAGTTGATTGATGGACTGCCTGTTTTATATATAAAAAGCATAAACGCGCTTGTCATAGCAGACATGCATCTAGGCTATGAAGGAGTAATAGCAAAGCATACTGGAACTGTTTTGCCGAAGATGAATTTGAAATATATAAAAGATATAATCAATGAAGCTTTGACAAAGAAGCATGCAACGCAGCTTATTGTAGACGGCGACATCAAGAATGAATTTTCAAAAGTTGATGAAGAAGAATTTAATGAACTATTTGATTTTGTTAAATTTATAAAGGAAAAGAAGCTGCTGCTTGTTCTTATAAAAGGGAACCATGACAATTTTGTTGATAAATATAAAGAACCTTTCAAATTGAGCATATTTTCGCAGGAAGCCAAAATCAACAACTATTTATTCTTCCATGGCGAAGAGCTACCAAAGAATATAGAAAATGTCAAGATGCTTATAATGGGCCATGAGCACCCAACAATAGGCATCAGGACTATTGGAAATAAAATTGAGAGAATCAAAGCATTCCTTTATGGCAAATATTTCAATATACCGATTCTTGTTATTCCAGCAATAAGCTATTTTGCCGGGGGCTCTGATATAAACTTAAAGCCAAAAAGCGAACTTCTGTCGCCGGTATTCAAGCATATTGATTTAGACTCTATGCATGCAATTGCAGTTGGCTATGGATCAACCATTGATTTTGGCAAGCTTAAGAACCTAAAATAAATATTATAATCAAAATATGAGTTGGAAATCCCACACCATTTAAAACTACTATGTAAATTACTATAATGGTATAGTAAAAAAAATATAATAAAGAATCAAAATGAATAAGGAAGAGATTAAGATATTGAGCTACCTCTTAGATAGCCTTGGCAATGGGGGCAATTTAAGGATTACAAAATCGCAACAATCGATAAACAATTTTCATAAAAGAAATATCTATAAATATCTGGGAATTTATATATTATTATTGTGATTAAATGGAAACATCAACTCAAAGAAAGGCAGGGACTGTACTGGGGTCTAGATATGGGGAATTTGAACCGATATCGGGAACAACTGGTGTTAAAATATATGTTCTAAATCAGGAGGCGGATCATGCAACTTCAATGGATCTCCTGCAAAAGGCAGGCCTCAGGCCGTACACTTATCAGGAAATAATACTTCTTCTTATGAAGGATGAGGGGCTGAAAAACTCGCTGAAAGGTAAGTGGTTCTATCTTGCAGAATTAGGAATAGGGATTGATGGATTATACACAATGGATGAAAATGGAGTGCTTGTGAATATAAGAAAGAAAAAGATTCCTGTGGAAGAGAAGATTCGTGTTTGGCCAGCAAAGAGCCTGCTGTCCCTGGTCGTCAATTCCGACGACGTTGCCAATGATAGCTGGGATGATAGCTGGCGGTTCGAACTCGCGGACGGCCGGTCTTGTGCCGCTCCGATGGTGATTGGAACGCCAATTGGTCGCGAAGCGACCGATCCGAAAGCTGCTGGCAGCCAAGCTGAGAATTGGTGCAGGCAAGAAAGAACTGAAACAAAGGAGCCATTATTGGACAAGAAAGACGCGAGCAGCTTGTAAAGAGGAAAAACGAGCTAAAGGCAGCCATGCCAAAGGCGAAGGACGCAGACAAGGCCAAGGCGCAAGCCAAATATCTCATAAGGAATACCGAGGAAGCGAAAAGCTCGTGATGGCAACCCTGAGTTAAAAGTGAGTTGAAAGCGAACCGCAAGTATAAATATAAATAGCTTCATTTTGATGCAGAGGAAGTCTACATGTTTTAGCGGTTGGGAATATCAGACAACACTACTACTTATTAATAAAAATATTACATTTATGATAAATATAATAGATACAAAGATCGCAAATGCATTTATTATATTTTTATTTTTGATATTGATTTTATAAATTCTCCATCCATCAAAAAATGGTAACGGTAATAAATTTATTATTCCAACGGAAATGTTAAATATAAATGATAGAACAACAATAGTATAAATAAAATACAATAATTGTACGGCAAATCCACTTTTTAATTCATTTCCAATTTCAACTCCAATATAACCTTTTGTAGAATTATCTACAGATACTGCTTTTAATGAATATGAACCTGTTGTAGTAACTACATTTATCATTTTACCTGGCGTATCATTAGCAGCTGCAATATTAAAACTTGATAAATTGGCTATTTTTACATTGTTCCAATAAAGTATCTGCGTTCCGGATTTTAATACATTTGCTGCAGGTAAGCCATTTATTACTCCTGTTATAAACACACCATTTGAATACAATCCTGGGATTATAAAATAAATCATAAAAAGCATGATTGCAAAGAATAATATTGAAGCAAGAAGGTTTATTGCAGACCCAGCAGCAAATATTCTTGTCTGTTTTATGTTATTTAATTTAGAAACTTCTTTTTCGTTAGGTTCTACAAATGCACCTATAGGTATCACTCCAAATATCAATAAACCTATTGATTTTAATTTTATATTTTCTATACGAGAAAGTATTCCATGAGAAAATTCATGTATTATAAGCAATATTATCAATGAAATCAATCCAGCAAACAGTGGAACATCAATACCAGGTATAACTGGAGCAACTCCTGGAACAATATTTTGTAATATTTGTGGTTGTGATTTTCCTGCACTTACCGTTGCCAAAAAGCTAATCAAGGCAGCTGAATCTATTGCGGTAAGATAAATAAGAAGAAACATTATATAGCCGCTAAGCCCAAATACTACACCAATAATCAATGAAATGATTGATATCATCAAATATGTATGATTTGGCGTGTTGATTTGTGATGTGTTTGCAGAGATATTTGCTGAGTGCAATTGTGGTAAATTTATAAATTGAATTCCTACAGCAGTATTAGGAAGTACAACTAATAAAATAAAAATTAATGATAAAATTCCAAATATATATTCATACTTTCCAATTTTACCTTTTAATAAGGGATATGAAAGCAAGCCAAAACCAAGAACTACACCCCATATTGACATATGCTTCCAAAAATTTTTGCCTTTTTTTGATATTTCATCAATAATATTTAATCCATTTTTTGTTGATAACAAGTAAAGTCCATTACTGCCTTGAAATCCATTTACTGCACGTATTAAAATACCTATTAAAACAAGAAAGATTATAGCTGATGCCCATTGTAATATAACACCTATAAATGAAATTGTATAAAGAAAATAAATTAAAATAAATCCAAGTATAAATAAGAATATTGTGATAAATAAACGCAACATTTTGTCTTTAATAATTGGCTTTGAGTTGCTATTCTTTAACTCTGAATCTTTATTATTGTCATGATTTTTTATTTTGCTTGTTTTAGCATTTTTCTTTTGCATTTTAATTCCTCTATAAAATTTATACCTAAAATAATGAGATAATACAACAAAAACATAATTAAAATATTTTATAATATTAATTTGTAGTATAATATATAATACTTTAGTTTTGTTAATTGCATTACACTAAAATTTAAATAATAAAATACATAAATATAATAAATATATTTATAAATAATACGTGTTATTAACTAAATGTTTGGTGAATTTTATGGAAGAATGCGAACTCTGCGGTAAAAAGATTGATACAATATATGTTGCTGAAATAGAAGGAGTTGAATTTAGGATTTGTACCGCTTGTGCCAATGGAAAAAAGATAATAAAGATAGAAAAAGAAGGATCTGCACTAAAAAAAGTAAAAGCAATAAAAAGCAAAATTGAAATGAAAAAGAATATATCAAAAGATGATATGGAACTTGTAGAAAATTATAATACAATTATAAAAAATTCTAGAGAGCAGATGAAGATTCCAGTAAAAGTGCTTGCAGAAATGCTTAATGAGAAAGAGAGATTGCTTTTGCATATAGAAGAAGGAAAAATGAAACCAACTACAAAACTCATTAAAAAACTGGAAAAAACATTAAATATAAAACTCTTAAAAGTTCCTGAAGAAGTTTCTGAGAGTAATGTAAAAGGTCAGAATAATAAAATAACCATTGAAGACTTTATGAATAACAAAAAAATAGATGAGATATAATGGCAGTTGATCTCAGCAAACTTGTTTGGAAAAGAAAATTTGATTTTGAAGAACTAAAAGGAAAGGCGCTTGCTGTCGATGCTTATAATATAATGTTCCAATTCCTGTCTGTCATAAGACAGCAGGATGGTATGCCATTAACAGATTCTCATGGCAACGTAACAAGCCATCTATCTGGATTATTTTATAGAAACATAGAATTAATGAGCTATGGTGCTAAGCCTATATATGTGTTTGATGGAATTCCCTCAATACTCAAGCAGAAAACAATAGAGGCAAGGATGAATAGAAGAAATGAGGCTTATGAAGCATGGAAAAGTGCAATGGTGGAAGGTAAAATTGAAGAAGCAAAGATGCACGCTCAAGCAAGCACAAGAATAACAAAGGAAATTGTTGGGAGCGCGAAAAAGATTCTTGAATATATGGGAATACCATTTATCAATGCCCCAAGCGAAGGAGAGGCTCAAGCATCATATATGTGCATGAAGGGATTAGTTTATTCTGTAGTAAGCCAAGATTATGATACAATACTTATTGGAGCTCCAAGAGTGTTGAGGAATTTAACAATAAGTGGAAAAAGAAAGCTTCCTAAAAAAAATATATATATAAATATTGATCCAGAAATTCTTGATTTTGAAAAAACCTTAGAGGCATTAAATTTAAATCATAAGCAGCTTATTTGGATAGGAATACTTCTTGGCACTGATTTTAATGAGGGAATTAAAGGAATTGGTCCAAAAACTGCGTTGAAGATTGTAAAAAATGCATCAAGTATAAGTGATGTTGAAGCATTTGTTAAAAGCAGGTATAACACAGAGTTTGAAATTGATCCAAGAGAGGTTGAGCAAATGTTTTTGAATCCTGAAGTAAGTGAAGTTGAAGAAAAAATGATAAAAGAAATTACAAAAGCACCCAATAAAGAAAAAATATTGAGCTTCATGTGTGATGAGCATGAGTTTGATAGGGAGCGCATATCAAAATATGTTGACAAGCTTGCTGATATAAATAATAAAATTAAGCAAGAAGGTATTGGTAAATGGATTTGATGTTGCAAGTATATATTAATGCTGCACTTATTTCAGAATTGTTTGTATTTTGGAGCACCAAAAGGCGCCCGAAGCAGGGATTGAACCTGCGACCTACTGGTTAACAGCCAGTCGCTCTACCACTGAGCTATTCGGGCTTGAAAAAAGGAAACCCTTCTTTAAGATATATTATACTTAAATAAAGTAAAGATGTACTGCCGATTGTATTTGTTTGACTTATTGTATCATCTGAATAATCATATTGGAAAAATCCTTTGCTCAAATCTGGATTTTTAACTTCTGCATAGTAAAGAACATTATTATCATCACTTCCTAGCAAAGATAATGAAGTTATGAAATAAGTATTGCCAACATTAAACATATAAACTTTTCCCATACTTTCATTATCCATTGCTCTTGCAATTAACATCTTAACCATTGGTTCATAATCAATAACATTTATACATGTAACATTCTCAATTTTTTTCTCTTTATAAGGCATTTTTTTAAGTTCTATTATTGGAATCTGTGTAACTGTAGTTTGATCTTTTAACAATTTATCGCTTATATTTAATATTTTTTTTGAATTGTTATCTTCAGGTTTATATGCAAGATATTTTGCTTTAACCAAATCTGTTTGATAATAGAAAATAAGCCGTGTACCTTTCAATTTAGGCCCTGCAATGAAGAGATTAAGCTTTTTATCTTCAGCAATGGAAAAAAGTGTTTTGCTGATGTCTGTAAACAACATATTTTTGCCAAGATCCTCTAATGAATTTAATTTTATAAAACACACATTGCTTAAACTGGTATCTTTGTCTTTTTTAGTTTTACTTTTCTCTTTCATTTATTACACCTAAAATTAGTTAAAAAATTTACCTATTATATTCATAATAGCATATACCGGAGCATAAATTATAGGAAAAGTTATGGCACCTTCACCTATTGCTTTATAATTATTTATAATGGATGACTGTACATTCATTATGATAGTCACATTTTTATGTATTAACGGACTAGCAGATGATGTCACATTAATTATAGTATCATATAAACCTGGTTCATTTTCATATATTGGATACTTAAAAATTTTTGTAGTATGATGAAGTGCAATTACTGTCGCAGTATAATTCCATGCTGGAAGTCCGCTTGCACTTATTATAAATGGGCTATCAGAAACCCCTGTGTTATTTATAACCACATAAATAGGTGTTGGTTGGCCAGGACCAGCAGTTACATTTTTTGGATATACTGAAAGTTTAAATACATTTGGAGTAACATTAACAGAAGCATTGAATGTTAAGTTACCAACTTTTGAATAATTTCCAATATTGACGGCTCTAAATGTAAAATTATATAAACCATACTTTACATTCCCAGGTACAACAATTTTTGTAGAGATTATTGATATATATAGAGGTGAATTCTCAACAAACCAGCCTACAGGTGCATTAACAATTAATAATTTATTCCAGCCTTCATTTACCTTTATACCATTTACATTTGTTGTACTTGAAGATATTGCTAAATAGAATACCTGACCTGGACCAACCTTGCCTAAGATCACATTACCATTATTATAAATTGTTGCATTATATGGCTCAACCATATTGACATATGTTGCATTGCTAAAGCTTATCATTAAGATAAACAAGAAAATAAATGGAATAAATTTTAATAAATTTGATTTCAATTTCATATTAATCGACTTATCTAATGAAGTATTGGTAACAAATTAATAACATATAATTCTTTGCTCATTTTATTATTTAAAATGAATAATCAACACATGTTATACTGCTGTATATTATTTATTTAAATATATTTATAAACTTTTTTAAAAATTATTTGTTATTAATATTAGCCTGCATCTGTTGAAAATGACATAACCTTTTCAATAATATAGTAGTTTTTAGGAAGTGCAGATGTTGTATAATTAATCCATATAAATCCAGCAAATGTATTTCCTATATTAATCTTTGCTATACTACTGCCATCGTAACAGAATGCTTGAAAGGATTGGGAAGAATCACTATATAATACAATAGCATTTGCAAGTTCATTATTTGGATAGTATTGTGGAGCTTGTTTATAATTAAGCACATAAATATTACCATATTCTGGTGCATAGCTTGTTGAATTTATAGCGCTAGAGCATGCAACACCTGTAATATTAATTGCAGCACCTGTAGCTTGTGAAAGTGTAAAAGTAATTAAGCCATTTGAATTGAATAGAATTCCACCACATGAAAAAGATGGTGATGAAATACAGCTTGTTGGTGCAATATTTATTCCAAATATATTAATTTTAAATATAACTGCAAGAACAACAATAATAATTGCAAGCGATACACTGTAGGCAATTATAAAATCAATAGAAGATTGTGATTTTAATTTTTTCATACAAACCATTTATGTATCTTCTTATTTATTCATCTTTATTATTTTTTTCTTCTTTATAGTTGTTCTTTTTACCAACCCTCATCTTAACTCCATCTAAATCTCTTGTTATAATAATATCAAAGTTTTCTTTACCAAAAATCTGCTGTAATTCATCATATGTATATGAGCCTATATCATTTGTAGTTATACCTTTACTCTTAAGAACCTCATTTCGTCGCTCTTCAAGCTTTTCTTTTTCTGATTCAGTAAATGAAAGTGACAATTTTGGCACTTCGTCTGTTTCAAATAATGAATCAATATTTAAATCAAGCTTTTTATAACCAGCATCTTGAAGTAGAAAAGGCATTACTGCATTAAATTCTTTTTGCACTTCGTGTATTACCTTTTCAACATTGTCTTTTATACCAGCTATTACAAATTCATCTCCATTGAGAAAACCAACAAAAATATTTGGTGAATGTTGATTTACTGCATCTTGAAGCAATTGAGACACCAACCTTAAAATAATTATAGCGTAATGTTCACCTATCCTTGATGCATAATTTCCTAATTCATCTATTTTCAATGTACCTATTGTATATGTTTTACCTTCTTTTATTGAGCGTTCAATTTCGTTTGATATTCTCTCTTCATCAGGTAAATCTATTAAAGGATCAAATCTTTTGCCTTTTTTCTCGAGAAAGAGTGTCACAAGTGTTCTGAGTTCACTGGGATCAAATGGCTTTTTTATATAATAATCAGCGCCATATTTTATACCTTTAAATCTATTATTTGTTGGATCCATAGCACTTACAAGAATAACAATAGTGTCTTTTATTTCTGGATCTGATTTTATAGTCTGGCATATATCCAAACCATCTTTATTTGGAAGCATTAAATCTAAAATAACAAGATCCGGTTTCTGCTTTCTTATCATAGTTACCGCTTCACCACCATCATATATTTGTGTTATATTGTACCCTTTTCCTATTGAAAGAGCCATGAGTTTGTTAATATTTTTATCATCTTCTACAATTATAATATTTTTGAGATGATCTTGTTGCTGCAACATATAATATGTCAAAATTCCTCCATTTCTTCTTGAAGCAATAATCTTATCTTTTTCTAAATTAGTAAGCGTATCTACAAAAGACTTCTCTGCAATCCCTCTACTAAATGCTATATCTCTAATTTCATTGAAAGAAACTTGTTGACGGTCATTCAACATACCAATAATATCTTCCTTAAATTGTTCTTCTACAGTCATATAAGTCACCTGATATAAAATCACTGCAAAAAAATATAATCCTTTGCCATGCATGCAGAATACGATTTTGTGAATAGGTGTAAATAAATAGATTATTTATATATAACATAATTTATAAATACAATTTTTATAAATACAATTATTAATAAAATGAATATGATTGTATAATTATAATATAGTAATATAGTAATCTTTTAATATTTTGCTCTTAATAATTGATAAGAATAAAGGTGCAATTATGGAAGTCATAAAAACTACTACAAAAAAAGATGCAATAAAAAATAAAAATTTGAAATATTTTAAATATGGTATTATTATAATTATATTTTTAGTAATTATTTTTGTAGCTTATTCTATAATATCGTTATATATAAATTATGTAAATATTATATCTATAAATCAATCAACACCTATAACACTTACTACAACACCAACAATAATATCATTAAATGGTAATGAATATTCTTTGAAATTATTATCTTATTCAAATATTACAACACAGGCAGTTTTAGCAATTACCAAGCTTCCTATATTTGTCAATCCTACAATGCTTATACAAATACCATTTAATAATTTTACCGATGTTAACTTAAGCAGTAAATATTCAACATTAAGAATAAAACTTTCTAATGTGAGCAATAATCATTTTGTTGTAGACCTTATACCAATTCCTTCTAGTCTGTTAGAGACCCCAACTGTACAACGAATCCTTTTTGTTAATAATACTGTACCGAACTTTGGAACAGCACCAATTACCGCTATTAAACCTATAAGTATAACAACCAATAAAACTACAACTAATAAAAATATTACTTCAACTTCTAACAGTTCAAGCACACAAACTAGTAATTTTGATAAAGCAGAAAACTTACTTAAAGTAAGCACTTATTATCCAATAATGGTCAATTATACAAAAATGTATGCAAATGAATCAAACTGTACAGCAACTAAATATAATAATACATATTATAATTTAGAAGGTATATTTCCTAATGGAACAGATACATATCAAAATATAACTGCTATAACTCCATATAAACTTACTTTAAATATAACTAATTCAACACCTTCGTTGTACGATGCAGTTTATACAGCATATTCACATAGCTCAATTTCAAATGGAATTGCATTGATAATAACTATGAATGTAATATCAGATGATATAATATCATCAACAACGGAAAACGCCTTTTTATCTACAAATTCAATTTCATTAGAATCAGCATATATGAGAGAAAACAGAATAGGCACTTGTGGAACATTTATATGTTCAAGTTCAAAAGGTTGTTAAAAATATATTTTTATTATTTTTTATTATTAGGATCTGAATCTTTATTTATATTGTCTAATATATTCTGCTCTTTAAGTAGTTGCTTTCCAAGCATAACTCTATTTTCCAAAATAGTTTTAAAATTTTCAATCTCTTCTGGTTTAAGTACTTTCTCAAGTATAAATTTAGAATAATCAAGAGATAATTGCGATATGTCCATAAGCATTGATTGAAGGTCATTTATCTTAAAGTTTATTTCTTTGTCAGGCTTCAATATTTCTATTCCAGCAGGTGCATATCTAAATACAATTCCAATAAGAGGCATAAACTTATCAAATAACATAGTAACAGTGCCGCTTGTTATATAAATATCTTTCATTAGAAGGGGTTTTTCTATACTACCATAACAGTAAACGACCCCTTTTTCTTTCATAAGTCCATTATTAATCAAATCTACAAGTAGTGGCTGTAACTTATTTTCTTCTTTATCCTGAATATCAAAATACAATCTTACTAAAACACCGCCTTTTGCTATATTCTCTTCTGTGACTCTATCAACATCTGATTTTACCATATACTCAACTTATTTTTACTTTTTTAATTTATTTATAATTATTTATGTCCAAGGAACATTTCTATTGCTTCATTTAATGTAATTGTTTCCTCAGTTCCATCGATGAGATTTCTTACCTTTAAATTATTTAATTTTTCTTCAATATCTCCTACAATAACTATATATTTATATTTTAATGAATTAGCATATGAAAATTGATTTGATATATTTCTATCAATTATATTCATATCAACTGCTATTCCATTCGAGCGTAATTTATTTGCAATTTGTAGAGCATACATATAATTGTTTTTCTTAACATTAACAACAAAAATTTCTGCATCATTCAATTTTAGAGAATCCGAGAAATTTAAAATATCGAGAATTCTGCTGATTCCCAAACTAGTACCAACCAATGGCACTGATTTTTTATTACTAATAGTTGCAACTAAATTATCATACCTTCCTCCACCACCTATTGCTGATAATATATTCTTATTGTTTACATAATATTCAACAACAGTACTATTGTAATAATCAATACCTCTCATTAAAGAAAGATCTAATTTAACAATTCCTTTCAGATTATAATTTTTAAGCATATCAAGTAATTCAATTAGTTCTCCACTAACCTTAATTAATTTGTTTTCGGACTCTTTTGCCTTTATAAATGCAAGCACATCTTCATTTGTATTATCTTGACTTATAAGTTCATCTATAATCTTTAATTTTTCATTATCTATTCCATTTATTTTTTGTATACTTTTCAGTACACCATCTTTTCCAATCTTGTCTAACTTATCTATTGCACGCATTATATGTATTGACTGCTCCGCATTTATGCCTATTGATGAAAAAAATCCATATATAAATCTTCTATCATTTATTTTTACAATGTAATCTAAATTAAGTTCTTCTATTACCTTAGCTTGAACGGCTATAACCTCCGCATCTGCAGCCAGTGAAGTGCTTCCTGCAATATCAACATCTGCTTGAATAAATTCTCTATATCTTAACTTTTGTGGCTCATCTCTTCTCCAGCTTTTTCCTATCACATATCTTTTAAATGGCATTGGAAGTTCCTTATACATAGCAAGATAGCGCGCAAGTGATATAGTTTGATCAAAACGAAGCGCAAATCCTTCTTGTTTCAATTCAAATATAAGCTTTGTATCTTCACCAATGGCATTTTTAGCATTCATAATTTGCAAAGATTCAATGAGTGGTGTATCTATCGTTTGAAATCCAAACTTTGAATAAACAGATTCAATCTTTTTTATTATTTTATTCATAAAGAATGCTTCATTTGGCATTAAGTCCCTCATTCCCCTTGGTGTTGGAATCTCTTGCATTGTAATCCTTGAATAAATTTATATAAATAATATAAAGATAAACTAAAAAGTAACGAATCTAGAATATAGATTATAGATTATTTTATGTTTTAATATTTTTTATTAATATTATTATCAATCCATTTCTTTACCATATCCTTTGGCATTGCACCTACTTGCATTGCTTTTACTTTACCATCTATAATAAGCAATGTTGTTGGTATACTCATTATATTGTATTTTTCTGCAATTATAGGATTATCATCGACATTTAATCTTACAAATTTTATTTTTTCTTCATAATTTTTTGATAATTCTTCAAATATTGGGGAGTAGATTCTACAAGGACCACACCATTCTGCCCATAAATCTATCACAACGGGTATGTTTGATTTCAATACTTCATCATCAAAAACAGATTGATCAATATCTTTTACAGTCATTTTTAACACCTAATAAATATTATTATCAATATAAGTTATACAAAAATATTTAAATATTACTTAAATATTTAAGGAATACTTCTTCTGGTTGTGCACCTTCAAATGATTCTTTATCATTTATTATTATTTTTGGTACTGCCATTACTCCATAATTCTGCGATAATTCTGGAAATTCTGTTGCTTCAATCATACTGCTCTTTATTTTATTATTTTCTATAGAAAATTGATGTGCAGTCCTAACCGCTTTTGGACACCATGGACATGTTGGAGTAACAAATATTTTAATATCTATTGGATTATTAAATTTTTTAAGTGCTTTTTTCGTTGCATCACTTAGTCGTGTTTGACCTGTTGATACATCTATTATATCTTCAATAAGTGATGCAAATTCATAACCTGTTGGTATACCAAAATAATATAAATTGTAAATTGTCTTTCCTCCCAAAATAATAGCCGGAACTTTATCAATACCCATAAATTTTGCTTCCTTTAAATTCTCAACTACATCATATTCAGTTACCTTTAGCTTTGAGTTAAGCACACTAAGCTCCTTTAAAAGTGCAACAGCTTCTTTACAATACATACATTTTGACTTATCTTTTGATGTAAAAATAATAATATTTACATCATTAGTAAGCTTACTGTCTAAAAGTTTCTTTATTTCTATTTTGTCTTCATTTTTTATAAATTCCATTCTATCACTTATATATTTTAATAATATTAATCATTATAATTAATTATTATGATATTAGGATGTTGACCTTTTAATATTTTTCTTTTAAAACGAATTAAATAAACTGCATTGAAAGAAAAGTTTTCTCTCTTTTACTTGTGAATCCCTAATAATACTATGCATTCTGTAATTATACAATAATAAATAGCAGCATAAAATATAAAATACTAGAGGTTCTTGCAATAGTATAGAATATTGCAATGAAATATAAATATATTATAAAATATTAAATACTAATTCTAAATATTATAATGAAAATTTTAAAATAAATTCATTATATATTATATTATTGTATTTTATATAAATAAAATATAAATATAAAGAATAAAAATAAGTAGTTATATAAACAAAATTTTAAGAATGCTTTTTATGTTTTTTCATTATAATATCTTTTAATAATTATTATTTAATCATATTTTTTTATAATTTATAACTTATTAAATAATTAAATAATAAGTTTGTAAATTATTGAATAAATGCTTTTGCTTATATAACATAAGATAGGCATTTAAAAAAATTTGGTGGTGAATTTAGTGATATCTATATTAGTAATTGGAAAAAATTCTTATGATAGGATGGTTGATATCGCATTAACATCGCGTGCATTTGGTGCATCAGAAATAACATTTACTACAAAAAAGAACCCTACACTTATAAAATATATATCAAGATTAAACAATAAATGGGGTGGCAACTTCAATATAAATTTTATAAGTAATTGGAAATCTTTTATCAATACAAGAAAAACTTATAAAGTTATATATTTGACTAAATATGGTCAATCATTACAAAATATTGGTAATATAATAAGAAATTATAAAAATTTATTATTGATCGTTTCATCTGAAGAAGTTAATAAGACAATATTAAATAATTCTGATTTTAATGTAAGCATAACAACACAACCGCATTGCGAAGCTTCGGCAATTGCGATATTTTTACATCATTTTTATGAAGGTAGGGAGCTTGCACTGCATTTCCAAAATGCAGGTTATAAAATAGTACCAGCTGAGCGCGAAATTAAAATTGAACAAATAAAATAATTTATATTTATCTTTTGTTAAAATTAAAAGATAGTTATATAAATTATAATTGTTAAATAATTTAAATTTATTAAAATTATTCTCATTAATTAATGTTTATATTTTAAGGTGAAAATATGTATCCAAATATGCAAGCATATGATAGAGGTGCAATGTTTAGTCCTGATGGAAGACTTTTTCAAGTAGATTATGCGCGAGAGGCGGTTAGAAAAGGAGCAACATCGCTTGGATTATTATCTGATGATGCAGTTGTGCTTATAGCACATAAAAGTATAACAGAGCCATTAGCAATACCAAGTACAGTTCAAAAGATTTTTAGAATAGACGCAAATATAGGCGTTACTTATAGCGGATTGGTTTCTGATGGATTGCATCTAATAAATATAATGAGGGTGCATACACAAACGCATAGAATGGTGTATAACGAAACAGAATCAGTTGAAGCAATAGCAAAAGAAGTATCTGAAGAGATGCAGGTCGCCACTCAATATGGCGGCTTAAGACCTTATGCAATTTCATTGCTTATAGGGGGATATGATAATTCTCCAAAGCTTTATGAGATTGATGCTGGAGCCTCATTTCTTGGTTATATGGCAGATGCAATAGGTCAAGGCAAAATCCAAGCTCAAGAACTTCTTACAAAAGAATATAAAACAGATATGTCTGTTGATGATACAATAACTTTAGGTATAAGCGTAATAAAAAAAGTAGTTGATCAAAAGATAAATGAGCTTAATATGGATATTGCAACAATTTCAAAGGATGAAGGTTATAGTCTATTTTCTCCAGAAAAAATTAAGAAATATCTTTAAATCTTTTTTATTTTTTATTTCTAGTCTTTTTCAATAAACTCGCCTTATCTTAAAGAGGACTCCTGCTTGCAGAGTTAGATAATATTATAAAAATAACTCGAACGATAACTGCATCTAAACTGAAAGATATATAATATTAATATATTATATTAATTTATTATATTATAACTTAAAAGTGATAATATGAGTAAAAGTGTTGTAATAAAATGTAAAGTAAATAATGATGAGTTTGAAATATTGGCAGATGCAGATATGGCTTACGAATATGTTACTGGTAAAAGAAGTGATCCATTAAGTGTTGTAGAAGATGAGGAAATATTTAAAGATGCAAAAAAAGGTGAACGCCAAAGCGAAGAAAAGATAAAAAAAGCTTTTGGTACTACAGATATAGCTAAAGTTGTTGATGCAATTTTAAAGAAAGGGGAGGTTCCTATAACAACAGAGCAGAGAGCAAAACTTGTTGAAGAAAAGAAAAAGCAGATTATTATGATAATATCAAGAAATTCTATTGACCCAAGGACAAATTTACCAAATCCACCATTAAGAATCGAAAATGCTATGAAAGAAGCAAAAGTTTCTATCGATCCATTTAAAAATGTAAATGAACAAATTGATGAGATAGTAAAGAAACTTGCTCCTATCCTTCCAATCAAATTTACAAATACAAAAATAGAGGTTATAATACCTGCTGAATTTGCTAATAGATGTTTTGGGATAGTAAAGCAGTACGGTATGAAGTCAGAAGAATGGCAATCAAATGGTGATTTAAAGGTTGTTGTAGAATTTCCAGCCGGAATGCAAGGAGAATTTTTTGATAGAATGAATAAGGCAACACAAGGTAAAGTTATAACAAGAATGCTCTAAAAAAATAAATATAATTAATAATTAGGTAAAATAAGTAATGAGTAAGTTATATATTTGTTTATGCTATAACTTATATATAAATTTTTTTTATTATTTTTATTTTAATGTATAAATTATAAATATTAATTACAAATGCAAATATATCTTAATTGCCTGATGATTTTGTTATTTATATTTATTTTTATATTCATTTTGTATTATTTTTATTTATATTTAATATATTAATAATTAAGATGTTTACTATATTAAAAGATTTCAATATTTATAGGAAAAGAGGATGATTTGATGAGAAATATTATATTACCTGGGATGCTTGCCCCGAACGAGATTGAAAAAACTGAAAATGTTTATATAGAAAATAACAAAATATATTCAAAGGTTGTTGGATTGTATGATGATGAAAAAAAGACAATTATACAACTTGAAGGAAATTGGATACCAAAAATTGATGAATCTGTTGTTGGTATAATTACATCATCAAAAGGCAATGTTTATGAAGTTGAGCTTTTCTTTTTTGGTAGAGGCTTGCTTATAAGTAATAAGTATGATAATATAAGATTTAATGTTGGAGATGTTATATCTGCATCTGTTAAGGATGTAGAAGATTATAAAACAGTAATATTATGGAATCCTAAAGCATTGCGCGGTGGAACAATAATTCAAGTCAAAGCTACAAAAGTTCCGCGAATAGTAGGTCGCAGTAATACAATGGTTGAGCAAATTGCACAGCTCACAGCATGTAATATTGTTGTTGGTACTAATGGAATTATATGGTTGCGTGGTGATGCAATCAGTGTTGCAACAGAAGCTATAAGGAAAATAGAGAATGAGGCACATACAACGGGATTAACAGAAAGAATAAAAGTAATGCTAGAAGAAGAAATGTTAAAGTTAAATTCTATTAAACAATAAATGGTGTAAAAATGTCAAATAAAGCGAACGCGCCAAAATTAATAATAAATGGAAAAAGAATTGATGGTAGAGATTTTAATCAACTAAGACCAATAAAAATAACTGCAGGTATATTAAAAAATGCTGATGGATCTGCACTCTTAAAATGGGGTAATAATATAGTACTCGCAGCGGTTTTTGGCCCTCAAAAAGCAATATCAAAACATTTTGCAGATCCCACAAAAGCAATAATAAAATGTAGGTATTCAATGGCCCCTTTTTCATCTAAAGGTGAGCACAGCAGAAGTGGCCCAAATAGAAGAGCAATAGAAATATCAAAAGTAACAAAAGAGGTATTTGAAAATATAATATTTGTAAATGATTTTCCAGGAAGTGAAATAAATATATTTATAGAGATATTACAGAGTGATGGTGGTACAAGAGCTGCAGGAATAACCGCAGCTGCAGTTGCACTTGCGAATGCAGGAATACATATGAAAGACATTGTTTATGCAGTTTCTGTTGGAAAAGTTGGTGATGAATTACTGCTTGATTTAAATATGATAGAAGATAATTATTCTGACTGTGATATGCCAATGGCAATATCACCAAGAAATGGTGAACTTTTATTGCTTCAGATGGATGGTGATATAAAGCAAGATGAAATAAAAAGAGCAATATCAATGGCACAAGAAGCTGGAAAAACAATATCAAAAATACAGCAAGATTCACTTTTAGAAATATATAAGAATGTGGATAAACAAATAGGAGTTAATGGTGTTTAAAATGGGAGTTTTTGAAGATGTAAAAGGAAATTATGTAAAAGAGCTGCTTGCAAAAGGAGTAAGAGAAAATAATAGGGGTATGTTTGATTTTAGAAAAATTTATATAACAAAAGATTTTATACCGCAAGCAGAAGGTTCTTCAATAGTTAATATTGGTGATACAAAAGTGCTTGTTGGTGTAAAGATGCAGATAGGTGAGCCAATGGCAGATAATCCTACAGATGGCAATCTTATTGTTTCAGCAGAACTTTTACCACTTGCACATGCAGAATTTGAAAGTGGTCCACCAAGCCCAGAATCAATAGAACTTGCAAGAGTTGTTGACAGGGGTATAAGGGCAGCAAACAGCATTGATTTATCAAAACTTTTTATAGAAAGCAATAAAGTATGGGAAATTTATTGTGATATATATGTATTAAATTATGATGGAAATTTATTTGATGCAGGAACATTAGCTGTTATGACTGCACTAAAAAATACCAAAATGCCTAAATATGAGGACGGTAAAGCTATATATGAGGAAAGAAATATACCATTACCAATAAATTCAACTGTAGTATCAACTACATTTGGAAAAATTAAAGATAAAATAATTATTGATCCAAATATACACGAAGAAACAGCGCTTGATGCTAGACTAACAATTGCTAATGACGGTAAAATTATTAGAGCTATGCAAAAAGGATTAAGTGGCAGTATATCAAGCAAGGAACTTGATGATATGGCTAATATATCAATTAATAAATATGCTGAATTAAATAATGCTATAAATAATGCTGTAAAAGAGGAATGATCTTATGTCAAATGCAAGTATAAGATATGGAGCAAGTTTAAGAAAGAGATATAATGCAATAAAAGGAAAAAAGAGAGCAGCTTATAAATGTGAGCTTTGTGGCCGTGAAAATGTGCGTAGAATAAGCACAAGTATATGGCAGTGCAGACATTGCAAGGCAGTCTATGCAGGAGGGGCATATACTATGTCAACTCAGAAAGGTGAGGTGGCAAAGAGACTTATAAGTGAACTTAATAAACATACATATAAAAAGGAAGAAGGATTGCGTGCAAATGAGATTCTTGCAAAAGAAGAATCTGCGGCAACAAATTCATAATCTAAATTAATATTAGATTATTAAGATGATAATAAGGTAATTTTATGGTTGCAATAAATTTTAGTCCAATAAATGAAATAGTAATACATGATTATTTATATGTCAATAAAGAAGATTTAATTAGAAGTAGAGTTACACCTGCAGGAAATTTTCCTTTGTATTGGTGTAATGGTATACTTTTTGCTTTTGGATCATTACCATGGACTGATGAAATAATAAGTGATTATCTTAAAGGAAGAGTGCATTGGAGTGAATTGCAATTTACAAAGATGGAAAAATATCAGCCAGTGCTTGAACTTAATGATGAAGAATATAAAGGTTCTTTTAAAGTAAGAGTTATAGATACAAGTAAGTCTATGTTGCATCAATCTATTGCAAAATGGATTCTTGAACAAGAAAAGAAGTTTAAAAAAGTTTAAATTAATAAAAATAAACAGAAAGTAAAATAAATGTTATGAATAAGATGTTATATTATAATGTTGTTATATTGTGAGTAATATGGGATATATTTGTGCAAAGTGTAAGAAGAAGATAAGAGAAGGGCTTAGATGTACATATTGCGGAAGTAGAATAATTTTAAAAGAAAGGCCAAATCTCTCAAAGGAAATTTCAACTGATTGATTAATTATTTTTCATTTTTATTTATTTTATTTATACTTTTTATACTCTTTTTAACAAAATAATCATTTTGTCTTTATTATTATTATCTCAGATATTTGATCTACTCTGTCATATTTTATGCTGTTTTTTGCCAAAGCTGCTGGAGTTGATTGAGTTCTTGTTAACTCTTCAAATTTCTTAAGCAATAGATTAGCCACTTTCTTATTTTCAACATCTAATATAATGTCTTCAACTATTCCAACTTTCTGACCTCCATTTGTTATTATCTGTTTTCCATATAATTCAGATAAAGATATTGCCATTTAAAACACCTCATAATTATTAATCTTTATTAAGATAAATTTATAAATACATAATAAAATATATAATAAAAGCCTTTTACTTTATAAATTTTGTAAAATCAATTTTTCCTATTTTAAATTATTTATTATCAAATTTAAGTTTGTAAAAATCAATATCTTCTTTCATTACAACTTTTCGTCCAGCATTCTTTGCTCTTTTCACAGCATACTTTGCTATCATTTGTGCTTTATTTTCTAATATTTTTGCGATTTTATCTGCTGCAATATCACTAATCATTATATTATTCTTTTTAACAATTTTTTTTATAGCAGCCCGAGAAATTCCCATAATAACACCTGTTTTTATATATTCATTATATTTATAACAATATATAAAACTAAATTCAGCACTCAAGATCTTCTTCATAGCAATTGCTCAGCGTAGTGCATTGTCATCATTACATATAATTATAGAAGCATTAATATAAATATATTATCTAACTAAATTATCTTACCATTAATGCTAGAACCTCTTCTATATTTATAGTTTGTGACATTCTGCTTACAGAGTTAGATAAAATATAATAAACTAATATAACAATTATACAATAAATATAAAATTATATAATAGATTAATAATATATAATTTGTTTATTCTTATATTTTTATTCTTTTTCATTATCTTTTGGTTGTTTGTCTATAGGGATATTTGTTTTAATATTTATTTCTTGTTCATGTTTTGATCCTACACTTTCATCTTGTATTTGCTCATTATTTTTATTATTCTGCTTTGGCGCTACCTGTGCATCTACAATTCTGCTATCAGATTCAATTTTCATTAACCTGACACCAGATGCACCTCTCCCAGTTATTCTAACTTCAGATGCAGGAAATTCTATTGACATTCCTTGAGAATTAAATAGTATTATATTATCATCAAGATCAACTTTAAGCACTTTTATTATTTCTCCTGTTTTCTCTTTTATCTTCAGATTTATGACACCTTTTCCGCCACGCTTTTGAAGCCGGTATTTATTAAGCTCTGTTATCTTGCCAAACCCTTTGCTTGTTACTGATGCAATTAAATCATCGCTGTTTGCTGCTAATATATTTATTACTTCATCTCCAGCATTCAACCGTATGCCTCTGACTCCAATTGCATTTCTACCCATTTCTCTTAAATCTGTTTCTTTAAAGTGCAGTGCCTTGCCTTTTCTCGTTGCAATAAACAGTTCATTGTTGCCATTTGATATACATACATTTGCCAAGGAGTCATTTTCAAGTAGGGGCATTGCAATGATGCCATTATTTCTTGGCCTTGAAAAATGCTCTGCATTTACTTTTTTTATTTTCCCATGTTTTGATATAAATATTATAAAACTATTTGCAAAACTTCGTGTATTAAGTATCTTTTCAACCTTTTCATTATCTCTTAAAGTTATAAAATTAACAAGTGCTTTCCCTATACTATATCTATTTTCTTCTGATATTTGATATGCTTTGAGCCAATGCACTCTTCCTTTGTTTGTAAATAATAATAAGTAATCTTTTGATTTACATGATATAACTTGTTTTACAAAATCGCCTTCCCTAAGAGCAATTGTAATAACGCCTTTTCCTCCCCGTGATTGAGATTTATACAAAGAAGTCTGCATTCTTTTGACATAATTATTGTTTGTCAGTATTATTGTTGTATCTTCATCTGTTATTAATTCCTCATTATCTATTTTTAGATTTGGATTATATTCAATTGTTGTTTTTCTTTTTCTTCCATACCTCTCGCTTATATATTTTGTTTCTTCTTTAATTATATCATTAATTTTATTTTCATCTTTTAATATTTCATTATACTGGTTAATTTTATTCTTTAAATCTGCACTCTCAATCTCAAGCGATTTTGTTTCGAGGTGTGTAAGTTTGCTTAGCTTCATATCAAGTATTGCATTTGCCTGTTTTTCTGATAATGAATAATTATTTATTAAATTTTGTCTTGCATCTTTTATTTCATTGCTTTTTTTTAGTAAATTAATAATTTCATCGATATGTGACATTGCTGTTAAAAGCCCTTCAACAATATGATTACGATCAGATGCAACAGCAAGTTCAAATTGAGTTCTTTTTCTTATAACTTCAATTCTAAATTCAACAAATATTTTTATCATGTGCCTTATATCCATTGTTATAAGATTATTACCCATCACTGCTACATTTCTTACTGGAATTGTCACTTGCAAGGGTGTATGTGTATAAAGCATATTTATTATTATTTCTGGATTAGCATCCTTCTTTAATTCAATTACAATTCTTATCCCATCTTTATTGCTTTCATCTCTTAAATCAGATATACCTTGAATTTTCTTTTCTTTAACAAGTCCAGCTATTTTTTGTATAAGCATAGCTTTATTGACTGCATAAGGAATTTCATCTATTATTAATGTTTTTCTGTCTTTTTGTTCCTCTGTTTTTATTCTTCCTCGTATAGTGCATGATCCTTTACCTATTATATAGGACTTTATCAAATCTTCATTATAAAAAACAATTCCACCAGTTGGAAAATCAGGTCCTTTTATATATTGGAGAAGTTCTTGATTTGTTATGTTTTTATTATCAATAAAAGCAGTAATTGCACTGCAAACTTCCATTAGATTGTGCTGTAATATACTTGTTGTAACTCCCACCGCAATTCCAGATGCACCATTAACGAGAAGATTTGGTATTTTTGATGGTAATACAATAGGCTCATCTTCTGTATTATCAAAATTTGGAACAAAACTCACTGCTTTTTTATCAAGGTCTTCAAGCATTTCTTCAGCAAGCTTAGTAAGCCTTACTTCTGTATATCTTTGAGCTGCTGGTGGATCTCCATCAATTGAGCCCATATTGCCTTGACCTTCAACAAGCGTATGATTCATTGTAAAATCTTGAGCAAGCCTTACTAAGGTTTCATAGGCTGCCATATCTCCATGTGGATGATACTTTCCTATAGTATCTCCAACTATTCTTGCACTTTTCTTTGTTGGCTGATCATGAAAATTTCCTAACTTGCTCATTGCATATAAAATTCTTCTCTGTGCTGGCTTGAGTCCATCCCTTGCATCAGGAAGAGCTCTTCCCACTATCACACTCATTGCATAATCTATATAAGAACTCTGCATCTCTTTTTCAATGTGTGACTGTATTAAATTTTCTGACATAAATATCCCTCTAAATATCTAAGAATTTAACTTCACTGCTATGCTCTTCTAAGAAATGGCGCCGCTTCTCTACATCCAATCCCATTAATACTGTGAACATTATATTGGCAAGCTCAGCATCCCCTATAGTTATTTGTTTGAGTATTCTACATTTGGGATTCATTGTTGTTTCCCAAAGCTGTTCTGGATTCATCTCCCCAAGACCTTTATATCGTTGTACATTTGCCTTCCCATCGAACTGCTTGAGCACTTCATTAAGCTCTGAATCTGAGTACGCATATTTAACTTCTTTGCCATGTGAAATTTTATATAATGGGGGCTGTCCTATATAAATATAGCCTCTCTCAACAAGCGGGCGCATATATCTGTAGAAGAATGTAAGAAGTAAAGTTTTTATGTGACTTCCATCAACATCGGCATCCGTCAATATTATAATTTTTTTATATCTTATTCCATCAACACTAAATGTCTCTTTTATTCCGGTTCCTAAAGCAGTTACCATTGTATGCAGTTCAGTATTGCTAAATATTTTTTCATCAGTTGCTTTTTCAACATTGAGTATTTTACCGCGCAAAGGTAGTATTGCTTGTATAAATCTATCACGGGCCTGTTTGCTTGAACCTGCTGCACTTTCTCCTTCTACAATAAAAAGCTCTGATTTTTCTGGATCTTTTTCTGTACAGTCAGCAAGCTTACCTGGTAGAATATCAGCATCAAACATTCCTTTTTTTCTTGCGAGCTCTCGTGCACGCCTTGCGGACTCCCTTGCTTCTGCTGCATTATATACTTTATCCAAAATCTTTATGGCTTCATTTGGATTTTCTTCAAAATATTTAGAAAGCCCTGCATATGTTACATTATCAACTGCAGATTTTACTGAAACATTTCCAAGTTTCTCCTTTGTCTGCCCCTCAAATTCAGGATTCTGCATTAAAACAGAAATAATTGCAGTAAGCCCCTCTCTTGTATCTTCCCCCTCAAGCACAATATCTCGCTTTTTCATATTTTTTTGATTATATGATAAAATAGCGCGAGTCAATGCCGCATGAAACCCCGCAACGTGCATACCACCTTCACTCGTTTTAATTTTATTTACAAATGAAAGCAGTTCTTCGGAATAGGATTTAACATATTGAATAATTATTTCTACATGAAAATTATCAACATCTTTTGTAATATAGACAGGCTTACTTATATTTTCTTTGTCTCCTTTGATGTATGAAAGAAAATCTTCAAGCCCTTTCTCAGAATAATATTTAATCTCTTTTGGTGATTCATCCCGTTCATCAATAAGTGTTATATGTAATCCAGGATTAAGAAATGCAAGATCTTGCAATCTCTCTGTAAGTTGTATTGTTTCAAATGATTTAACTAAAAATATTTCTTTGTCAGGCTTAAATTTTATAGTTGTACCGCTACCTGAAATATTTGATTCAATTTCTGTAAGGCTTGTTAATGGGACACCTCGACTAAATTTCTGCATATAAAGTTTACCATTTCTTTTTACTCTTACCTCAGTGTATTCTGATAGTGAATTAACAACAGTAAGCCCAACACCATGAAGACCTCCAGATACTTTATATGCTTTATTTTCAAACTTTGCACCAGAATGAAGAGAAGTCATTATAACTTCCAACGCGGGTTTGCCTGCTTTTGGTATAATATCAACTGGTATGCCCCTTCCATCATCGCTTACTTCAGCAACATCAATATCTTCATCTTTGCTTAATTTTATTGTTATATTTTTTGCATATCCTGCAAGCGATTCGTCTATCGCATTGTCGAGCACTTCATAAAGCAAATGCAGAAAACCCGCACTGCCTGTTGAACCTATATACATAGCTGGCCTTTTGCGTACACCTTGAACCCCAGTTAGCACCATAATATCTTTTGCTGTATATTCTTCTGCCATAAAATTCTCATCTAATTTTTAATTTTTATTTTTTAAATTTAGCCTTTTTCTTTAATTTTATTATTTATTTATTTTGTTTTTATTTTTTATATAAATATTATAAATATATTGACATTAGAAATAATTATTTTTTTAGCTATTATTTTATTTATTTTTAATTATTTTTAAATATTTTTATAAATAAAATATGCATAATATATACTCTAAATTTATGAACAATAAAAGAATAAAAATATAATAAAAAACCTAATAAAGTTTCAATAAATAACTATAAATATATTATGATAAATCACAAAATATTTAAGGATTTTATTTTTTATCCAATCAACAAGAATGATGTCAATGATTGAAACAATCATTGAAATTATGAGGAATTCTACAGAATTTATTTGTGGGAGGATGTTATATCAATTTCATATATTTCTCCATTAGGCTGTTTCTCTTTAAATATTTGAGATTCAAATTTAAATAATTTTGTTTTTGGATCTTTCCATGCTTCAATATCTAATCCAGCTTTAAGACAAGCATTTTCAATAAATGTTTTTTCATCCCATTGTTCTTCAACTGCAACTATTGGAAGCAATAATCCTGAATAATAGCCATATTGAATCAACAGGCCATCTCTGCCTATTTTAATATTTTTTATTGTATCTTCTATATTTTTAGACTTCTTTACTATTGTAGGCTCTGATAATATATTAACTTCTAATGTTATTTTATCAAGTTCTTTACTATTTAATGGTTGAAATCTAGGATCATCAGTTGCAGCTGCTATTGCCGCTTCAATAAGCATATTATTTAAAGGCGCAACAGCTTTTGGAAATCCTATACACCCCCTTAGCTCTTTGTTTGGATAATTTTCAATTGTTACAAAAACTCCAAATGATTCTTTAAACTTCTCTAATTCAAACGAACTTTTTTTGATATTATATTTAATATAATTTTCAATGGCTTTTCTAGCACATTTAACTAAAATTTTTCCATTTTTTAAATTATAAAATTTCATAAAATCATTTTTGTTTTATTTTTTTCTGTATATTATAAAATATTAGGAACAATTTTAATATTTATATGTTCTCCGCAAACATTACATTTATTTTCTTTTGTAATATTATATTTTAATATTTTTATACCCAACCTTTCTATTAATAAAGCACTACATTTTGGGCAATAGGTATTTTCATATTTGCTATCATAAACATTGCCTAAATAAACGTAATTCATTCCTATATTTTTAGCAATCTTGTAGTGATGCTCAAGAGTTTTGATAGGAGTAAAGGGAAGATTATTCATTTTAAAATCAGGATGAAATCTTAGAAAATGTATTGGAGTATTAGATCCTAAATTATCATAAATCCATTTAACTAATTTTTCCGCATCTTCTACAGAGTCTCCAAATTTTGGTACAATTAAGTCCGTTATTTCTATAAACATGCCTTTCTCTTTCATTGCCAATAATGAGGAAAAAATAGGCTGCTCTGACATTATTGAGATATACTTCATAGCAAATTTTGTATTGGCGTTGCCTTTGAAGTCAACAGTCATTGCGTCAATCAATCCGGATGCTGCATCTACAGCTTCTGGCGTCATGAATCCATTAGTAACAAATGTATTGAATAAACCATGCTTATGTGCCAATTTGGCTGTATCCAAAGCATACTCCATAAAGACTGTAGGCTCATTATAAGTGTATGAAATGCCATCAGCTTTGTATCTTAATGCCTTATCCACAAGCAATTCAGGTGATACCTCTAAATTTGCCACATCCCTTGAGTGGCTTAAATCCCAATTTTGGCAGTATTGACAATTGAAGTTGCAGCCATTAGTGCCGACACTGAGCATACTTGCTCCGGGCTTGTAATGAAATAGGGGTTTTTTTTCTATAGGATCAAGGTTTATTGCTGCAATGCTTCCATATGTGGTTGAATATATTTTTCCGTTTATATTTTTGCGCACTCCACAGAAGCCCATTGATTCTTCAGGAATATTACAGCGTCTTGCACATAAATTGCATATGGCTCTTTTATTTGGCAATTGATTATAAAGGACTCCTAATTTCTGCATAATATCAATGCTCTTTTTAAATATTTATAGTTATCTACTAATAATAAATAAAACAAAGGCAAAAATATAGAAAAAGATGATATTGATGAGAGATTCAATATTTGCAGGATCATTTTATCCATCAAATAAATTAGAATTAAATAAGATGATAGATAAATTTATTGATGATGCTTCTGTTAATCCAAAGAATATTGTAGTGAGTGCAGTGGCACCGCATGCAGGCTATATTTACTCTGGAAGAACAGCGGCATTTACTTATAAAATTATATCAAATACATTAAAGAAGGCTGTTATAGATACCTTTGTTATAATAGGCCCCAACCATACAGGATTTGGTGAACCAATAGCAGTTTCAAAAGAAGACTGGTCGACGCCATTAGGTGTTGTTAAAAACGATAGAATATTATCAGAAAAAATTGTTAAAAACTCAAAATTAATGAAGTTTGATGAAGAAGCACATGCAGAAGAACATTCAATAGAAGTTCAGCTTCCATTTCTACAGAAAATTGTAAAAGATCCAAAATGTGTATTTATTTGTATGGGAGATCAGTCTTATGATAATGCTGTTGAAATCAGCAGAATATTGTATGAATCTGCGCTTTCGCTTAACAGAAGAATATTTGTTATTGCAAGCTCAGACATGAATCATTATGAAGATGCCAAGACAACAAAAGAAAAGGATATGAAGGTTCTTGCTGCATTAAAATCTTTTGATATTTCCTTATTTTATAGCAGGATAGATGAGTATAATGATAGTATGTGCGGTTATGGCCCTGTGGCAACTGCGGCATTATTTGCTATAAAAAATAATTTTAAAAAGACAAAGATATTAGATTACTCAAATTCAGGAGTTGCAACAAAAGATTTTTCTGCAGTTGTAGCTTATGCAAGCATAGGCTTCTTTATATAATTATTTGCTTCCTTTCTTTGGCTTTTGCTTTTTCTGTTTTGGGACTTCTTTATCTCCCTTGCTTGTATTTGCAGTTTCTGTTGTTGAATTAGACTTTTCAATCTCTGTTTTTTTAGGTTCTACTGCATTAGAAGGCACTTTGTCTGCTTGAGCTGGGCTCTGCTGCTCCTGCACCTCCTCCTTGCTTGAAGGCTGAGCTTGCACATTATCTGTTTTTGCTGCTTTCTTCTTCAATCCAAATGCCGCTGCAATGATTATTATAACAAGAATAATAATTTCAATTAAAATATTATTATTGTTGGATTGCTGCTTTTGCACTGTACTGGAATTCTTTGAAGAGGTATTTGAAGAAGAAGTTGATTGGGTTGGAACAATTGAACTATGATTGCTGCTTTTGCTTATATTAGTTTTATTAGTGCTGTTTGTAGTGTTTATTACTGTAGTTGGTGCCGTTGAATTAATAATTGTTTTATTAACAACATCCAAATAAAGCGTAACATTATGTGTGGATACATCGCCAGATACTGCTATAAGCACTATTGGATATATGCCAGGCTTTACTGTATATGTTACAAATCCAGACTGTATAGGAATCAGGCTTATCATAATGCTTCCTGTAAAGTTAGGTTTCCCATACGGGTTTGAAATAGAGACACCAATTCCATTAGTACTAAAATCCTGACTGTTCAAAATTTTTACAGTAGTGCCCCATGCTTCACCACCTGTAAGCACAACATTAAAATTAATAGTGTTTGTTTCATTTGGCATCATAGTTATTTTAGATTTGCTTAATATTATGTTTACAGTTCCATAAGTATATTGTTGGGAAAATATTTGTGGTATAAATAGCATAATTAATAGTATAACACCTAATGCAATTAATTTATTTTTTATAAACTCACCTTAATTTATAATATAATATTAGGATGTTAAATTTTTAAAACTTCTCTTTTGGAATGAATAAAATATGCGCGCATAGAAAGCATGCAGATTAGTTGATTATACAAAAGTTGCATTACATGCAATTGCATGTATTATTGTAGATATTATGTATCATACATTATGTATAAATAAATAAGTTGGAATATTATAATGAAAACTTTAAAAATATGTGTTGAATATATAATATAAAATTCAACATCTTATATATATAAATATATAAAAATAAGAGGAACATTATGAAATTTATTAGCAAAGAAAAACTTCTTAAAGAGTATGGAAAATTGTATAGTGAAGAATTAGGAATAAATTTAGATAAAAAAAATGAGAAAGAAATATTTAAGTGGTTCCTTGCGAGTGTATTATTTGGAGCACCAATAAGTGAGAGCAATGCAGAAAAAACATTTAGGATTCTTGATAATTATAATATAAATACACCAGATAAAATATTAAAATCAGGCTGGAATAGGCTTGTTGAGCTGCTTGACAATGGTGGCTATACAAGATATGACTTTAAAACTGCTGACAAACTTCTTGAATTATCAAAAAATATTAAAAAAGAAAAAGGTTTAATTCAAATATATAAAATATCAAAAGATGAACAGGAATTAAGAGAGATGTTGCAGAATTTGGCAAAAGGCATTGGCGATATTACAATAAATATTTTCTTGAGAGATATGCAAGGAATATGGAATGTTAAGCCAAAACATACAAAGGCAGTTATAGAAGCCGCAAATAAGCTCCATATAAAATTAGGGACTAAATTTGACAAAAAATTAGACACTGCTCTTATAAGATATATACATAAACACAAAAATAAGTGAAAACCATAAATCCTTCTAAAGGCAATATATTTATATTTTATATATTTATTATATATTATAATTATAGTAAATTATGGTAAATATAGTAAAATTAATAATTCTAAAAAATTATCATAAAATAAAAAATTGATGACATGAGAACTTCTCGTAAAGATTTTATAATATTGATTATGATGTCAATTATAGGCATAATTGCATCAATGACAGTAATATATCAGATATATATAGTACATGAATTGCCACCTTTTTGCTCGCTTGGCAGTACTGGTAATATACAATTTAACTGTGCCAAAGTTTTGTTAAGCAGCTATTCAAATCTTTCAGTATTTGGCTTTAACATATCATTAGATATGCTTGCGGCATTGTGGTTTGTCATTAACATTGTGCTAGTCCTGCTTATAGTATTTGCAGGAATCAAACATGCACGCTTTTCATTTAAATTATTGTTTGCGTGGAGATTTATAGGACTGGCAATCGTCCCTTACTTAATTTATATAGAGCTTGTAGTATTGCGTTCAGTATGTATATATTGCACAGCAATGCATATAGCAATAATAATAGACTTTATTATAGTAACTTACTTTGTATTTATGCCTAAATCTAGAGTAAAATTATTGTTATATCCAAACATAAAACCAGAAGTAAAAATAACAGAAATAGCATAAAAGTTTGTTTTTTAATATTGCTGATTTTGTAATATTTCTGTGTTGTCTTGATTTGAAAGCCTTTTATCAATTTCATAATTTATTATATCAATGCAGCTTGCTGCTAAATATTTGTTTTTCCCAAGTGACAATTTATTTCCAAACCTGAGTATAAACTGCTCATCTTTTTTTGGGATTCCTATATAATCTCCTATTATAAATAACATTTTATCGCTGATTTCTAATTTATCTATGCTTCTCCCTTTAGAATTCAACGCAAATATATTGTATCCATCTGCGTCTTTTTCTTTTATTATTTCTTGTAAGGATTTTTTATCAACATTTATCCCAATATGCATTTTTCCTTTTAAAATCTCTTTTATAATTATATTCCAGCTTGCTTCATCGATCCTTGCGTCTCTAAGCTCATTTCCGTTGATTTGAATATGCAATGGAGGATTTTTAGGACCATTTAGCACTGTATGAAATATTACATCATGCCTATGTGCCTGTGCTTTGAATATTGACATTAAAATTGATTGATAGACAACGTCAAGCCTTCCACCATCAAGCAGTGTTGAAAAATTTGGTGTTGTGTATCCAGTTCTTGAATATAAAAGAAATTCCCGCATTTTATTACCTTTATTAATTTGTTTTTTTTTTTGTTTTATTTTTGTTTTTTTTTGTTTTTTTTATTAAATAATAATCAACCCCAAATGTCTGCTTTAACATTTTCTTTCTTTGCACCTAAGGATGATAAACTATCCTGCATCGCTTTTACAAATGCAAGCGGTCCGCATATATATACCTTCCTTTCTAAAAAATCAGTACATTGTGTTTTAATCATATTACTATCAATATGCCCTGTTAGTCCATTCCAATTATCATTCGGTTGCGGGCGTGTAACAGTTATAATGGTCTTTAGATTTAATTTTTTCTCAAATTCTTTTATCTCATCTTTCCTTATTATATCTGTTGGAAATCTGACACTATACATTAATACCACATCTATATTGCTTGATGTAGCATCCATATGTTTAAGGAAGGACATAAATGGAGCAACACCTGTGCCTCCCGCAATAAGCAATACTTTTTTGTCATTATTAATATCAAATACAAATTGGCCATAAGGGCCTTTCACTATAAAGGTACTATTTATTTTAGCATCTAAAAAAAATGTTCTATGCATTACACCTAACAAAGGATGCTCCTTTACAGCATATAGCTCAAGAATTGGAGATAAAGGATCTGAGGCAATTGAAAATGCTCTTGCTTCTCTTACTTTACCAGTTTCATCAATCCCAGATATCATAATAAACATTCCAGGGGTAAAATTTAATGGCTGACCATTTTCTGGCTTGAATTTTACTATAATAACATCTTTTGTTTCATCTATTCTCTCATATAATTGATATTTTTTTTCAATAATTTTTTCCTTTACCATAAAACCACTCGAATAAATATAAAATTGCTTAATTTTCATCAATAAAATTAGATAAAATATCTATAAATTCTTTGGTATTTGTATAATGAGGAGTATGGCCAGCACCTTTTAATATTTTAACTTTGCTGTTTTTTATTCTTTTATTAAATATCTCTGCGTATTTCGGATCTATAATTTTATCCATTTCCCCCCATATTATTAAAGTTGGTACTGTTATTTTGGCCAAAATTTCTTCTGTAAGCCATTCTTTATTATATTCAGAATTGAGTATACTTTTTATTACATAATCTTTATTTCCATCTATTTTCATAATCTGATAAAACATTTTATCAATGCTTTTAATACGCTCCAATGGTGTAATATTTTTAAAATAAATATCTAATCCAACAGCATCAACAATTACTAATCCATTAATTATATTTTTTGAGCTTGAGGCATAATATAATGCAACCCAACTACCATAAGAGTGTCCAATAATATATGTATTGCTTAAATGAAGCGCTTTGATAAATTCACCAAGCATTTTTGCTTGTGTTTCTACATTATATTTTATTATAGGGGCATCAGATTGGCCATGGCCTAGTATATCAAGAAAATATAAATTATATTTATCTGGAAACATATCAGCAACTCTCTTCCAAGCAGTTGAAGATGCACCCAACCCATGCAAAAATATTAAATTTTTTGGATTTGAATTTTGATTAATATTTTTATAATATTTATAATGTATATGGCCTTCCATAGTAAATACAAAATTTTCTTTTAGTTCATTTACCATTTTAGAACACCATTACAGTATATTAGAATCAATTATATTTTTATTAATATTTTGTATAATTTAAATCTAATTTATTAACGTAAACACCTTGGCCTTTTTCAACATGTCCAATAACCTTTAAATTGAATTGTGATATGCTTTCGAAAATATCATTCCTGAATTCTTCTGGCGCTATAATTACAAATCCCATCCCCATGTTAAAAGTTTGATACATTTCTTTGTTTTCTATATCTCCTTCTTTTTGTATAAATTTGAAAATTTTTTGCGGTTTCATAAGATCATCTAATACAAATTTATAAGTTGAAGAAAGCCTTAATAAATTCCGCAGTCCGCCTCCAGTTATATGTGCCATTGCATGTACCTTTTCAGTTATTGGTAAAATTTCTTTAACATATATGTTCGTCGGCTCGACTAATATATCTCCAATAGTATTGCCATCTAACTTTTCATCTAGACTTATATTATTATCTTCTATTATTTTTCTAATAAGAGAATAGCCATTTGAATGAACCCCAGAAGAGGATAATCCAATTATTATGTCATTTTCAGATATCGCGCTTCCATCAATTATATTTTTATCCTTGCTAATTCCAAACACGCTTCCAGATAAATCAATATCGTTTGCAATGTCAGGCACCACTGCGGTTTCACCGCCTACTATTTCTATGTTTGCTATTTTTGCACCTTCATTAAGGCTATCCCCTATTTTTTTAAGAATATTAGGAGTTTTATCATCAACATGATTAAGCGTTATATAATCAACCATTGATACAGGCTCCATGCCTAAAACAATAAGATCATTAACATTCATTGCTACACAATCAATTCCTATACCTTCCCACTTGTTGAGTTGTTTTGCAAGAAGAATTTTGCTTCCGACTCCATCAGTATGCAGCGCACCATAGAATGGCCCTAAATCAAATACACCAGCATAATGTCCTTTTAGAGCGAGAGATGGATTTTTTTCTCTTTTGTAAGTCAATGATCTTATTAAATGTTCAACAGCCTCATTCTTTTTGTCAATATTAACTCCCGCATTAGCATATGTATGAACCATTGAATTACCAATAAATTTTATTTGCGTACAAAAATAAAACAAATATTATCCATAGAAATAATGAATTGGTGCATCTATTGCAGCTTCAGCAGCTTCTTGTATTGCTTCGCTGAATGTTGGATGTGGATGTATAACACTTGCAATGTCATCAACTGTTGCACCCATTTCAATAGCGAGTGTTGCTTCTGCAATCATTATATTTGCGTCTTTTGATACGATTTCTATACCTTTAATAATTTTATTATTATCATAAGCAATTTTAACAAAACCTTTTGTTAAATCAAGTGCAATGGCTCTTCCAAGTGCGCTCAAAGGAAACTTCTTTACTTTAATTCCCTCTTTCTCTTCAACACTTCCTGCAATCGCAAGCTCAGGATCAGAGAACACAACAGCAGGCACAACAATATTGTCATAATAGGAAGGCAAGCCAGCAGCAACCTCTGCTGCAATTACACCTTGCCTTATTGCTTTGTGTGCAAGCATTGGCTCACCTATTACATCACCGACGGCAAGTATATTGGAATCATTTGTTTGAAGCTTATTGTCAACAACTATGAAGCCTTTTTCATTAAGCTTTACTTTTGTTTTTTCTATTTCAAGCCCTTCCGTAAATGGAACAAGACCTGTAGAAGAAAGAACAATACTTGCATTCACTTTATTTCCATTACTTAATATAATTTCATTTCCATTCCTTGATACAGGAGTTACACCAGTAATTATATTAATCCCTAAATTCTGCATTCCTGCTTTAACAATAGATACAGCCTCTTTGTCAAAATGAGAGAGTATATCGGACCTTGCGAGAATTGTAACCTTGCTACCTAATTTTGCATATAATGTACCAACTTCAACTGCAACATAACCAGCACCTATAATGAGCATATCTTTTGGAATATAATCAAGCATGAGCGCCTTCATATAATCAATTATATATGTATTGTCGACCTCAAAGCCCTTGAGCTGCATCGGCATTGAACCTGTTGCGATTATTGCCTTCTTGAATTCTATTGTCCTTAAACCATTTACTAGTAGCGTGCTTGATGAAGTGAATACTGCATTGCCCTTTATAACCTCAACCTTGTGGGCTTTGCATAGGAATGCTACACCATCTTCAAGCTTCTTTGATACCGACATGCGCCATTCATACATCTTTTTTGCATCTATTGATGGCGATGATGAAAGCCCAAACTTTGATGAATGAGATGACGTATAAAAAGAATCAGCAATATGAATGAGTGTCTTAGAAGGTATGCAAGCATAATTCAAGCAGTGGCCTCCAAGTTTTTCCTTTTCAATGAGCACGACATTCAAGCCAAGCTCTGCAGCCCTTATAGCGGCAACATAGCCACCGACTCCAGCACCAATAACCGCAAGATCAAATTCTTCTGGAAGTGAGCCCATTACCATAGCAATCACACATACAAAATAAATAATTAAATATAAATCAATAAATTAATAAATTAAAAATAAACAACAAAAATCTAAATAAATAAATCAAAGCATTTCAAGAAAATCTGGATCTTCTATATATTTTATAATTGCGTTTCCAAAGAGAACTGCTTCTGCACCATCAACAACTCTATGATCAAAGCTCAATGAAAATGGGAGGACTTTGCCTACTTGAATTTTACCATCTACAACAATGGGTTCATCTCTTATAAGATGGATGCCTAATATAGCAACATTTGGAGGATTTATCATGGGCACTGAGAAGTAACCGCCACCCAAGCTTCCTATATTTGTAATTGTGAATGTGCTGTCTCTCATTTCATTAAGTGTTATTGTATTGTTTAATGTTTTTTTATGCAGCTCCTGAATCTCAGCAGCTATGCTTATAATACTTTTTTTATCAGCGTCTTTAACAACAGCAACTTTCAGTCCATCAGGGGATTCAGCTGCAAGCCCTATATTATAATATTTCTTTCTTATTATCACTTGATTGTCGCGATCATAACTTGCATTGAAATTTGGATTTTCTTTAAGAGCTTCTATTGTTGCTTTTATAATAAATGGTAGGAAAGTCAACTTTACACCTTTATCTTTTTCAAGATGAGGCTTTTCTTTTGCAACGATATTCCATAATGCAGTTGCATTAATTTTATCCATATGAACTGCCCTTGGCATCTTCCATGATTCCTCCATATTGCGGGCAATCGCCTTGCGCGTCTGCGACATTAATACTCTCTCTATTAAATTATTTGATTCATTTTGGACTGATGATGCTGATGTTGATGCTGATGTTGATGTTGGAAATGATGTTGTTGATGAAATATTAGAAGTTGTTGAGGAATTTGCAAAATTCTTTACATCATTTTCCAATATTCTGCTATTAGGACCAGTTCCAATAATTTTGTTAATGTCAACATTCAAACTCCTTGCGAGCTTTCTAACAGATGGTGCTGCAATTATTTCTTTTGGCACTTGAGATTGAGATATTTGCTGTGATGATTGAAAATTACCTTTAGTATTTTTAATAGATGCATCCAAAGCTGTTTTATTTTGATTTGGAGTAATTATTTTTGACGCCTGCTCTTTTACTGCATTGATGATATTGCCTGCGGGCTTTGTGAAGCTGCTTTTGAATTCATCAGCAGTTCCTATATAAGCAAGAACATCACCAATATGCACATCAGTTTTTTCAGGAGCATTGATTTTTATAACGCCGGATATAGGAGCAGGTATATTTACAACTGCCTTGTCAGTTTCTATCTGCACGATTGATTGATCTTCTTTTACAATATCACCATTTTTAACAAGCCATTTTTGAATATGACCTTCAGTTATGCCTTCTCCAACATCAACAAACTTAAGCTCTTTCACATAATCACCATTATTATTCTTATTTATCCTTATTTTATTTTTATTTTATTCTTGCACTTATTGTTTTATACAGACATTATTTTGTTGATTGCTTCTATAATCTTTTTTTCATTTGGTATATAATAATCTTCATAACCAGGGAATGGATATGGCAGGCTTGGAGATGCAACTCTTAATATTGGAGCATTAAGCTCAAACATTGCCTTCTCTGCTATTCTTGCGGATATTTCAGCGCCGACACCAAATGAAAGTGATGCCTCGTGCACAATAATAACTCTTCCTGTTTTCTTTGCGCTTTCAATTATTAAATTTTCATCAAATGGATTTATTGTTCTTAAATCAATAATCTCCGCATCAACCTTCTTTGCATCAACTGCTTTTTTGACAGCCTCAACCATTGTTCCATATGTTATTATAGTAAGATCATTGCCAGCTCTAATAATATTTGCCTTGCCGATTGGAACCTCATAGCTTTCTTCAGGCACTTCCTGCTTAAACAGTCTATAGAGCTTTGTTGGCTCAAGAAATATGATAGGATCATTCATGTGCGACGCTTTAATAAGCAAGCCTTTTGCATCATAAGGATTTGAAGGCTCTACAACAATTAGTCCTCCAATATGTGAATAAAATGTTTCGGGATTGTCTGAATGGTGCTCAAGAGCCCGCACACCTCCGCTTACAGGTGTTCTAACAATCATTTTAAGGGGCATTGCTGATCTTGTTCTTGTTCTATATCTTGAGGCATGATTTATTAACTGACTGAATCCAAGAAGCATAAAGCCGGCAAATTGAATTTCTGGAATTGGAAACATTCCACCTAATGACATGCCAATTGAGCTTCCCAATATTGCAGATTCTGCAAGTGGTGTGTCAAGCACCCTATCGCCATATTTAGCATATAATCCATCTGTTGCCCTAAATACACCTCCATCTTTTCCAACATCTTCCCCTAATATTATTGCCTTATCATTTTCTGCTAATATTAAATCTAATGCATTATTTATCGCACTAACCATATTTATCATCATATTTTTCACCATCTTTTATCTCTAACATTATTTCAAAATATATTCAATTCATTCTTCAAGCCAGAAGTTTGATGAAACCGCATTATCATACTCTTCTTGTAGAATTTCTGGAATAAAACTATACACAGTATCAAACATTTTCTTTGGATCTGGTTTAAATTCCTCTGCTTCTGCAACCGCATCATCAATCATCTTCTGCTGCTCTTCCATCATCGTTGCCTCTTTTGAATCATTCCATAATCCATTCTTTCTCAAATAAACTCCAATTCTTTTGATAGGATCCTTTAATTTCCATTTTTCAACATCTTCATTGCTTCTATATTTTGTCGGATCATCAGATGTTGTATGCATACTCATTCTATATGTAAGACACTCTATAATCATGGGCCCTTCTTTTTTCACTTTTGCGAGCGCATCTTTTGTTGCTTTATATACTGAAACAGCATCATTGCCGTCAACTTGCATACAATCGATACCAGCGGCAATTGCTTTTTGAGCAAGTGTTTGAGCGGCGCTCTGTCTGCTTCTTGGAACTGATATTGCCCATTGATTGTTTTCTATAATAACAACAAGTGGGACTTTCATAACACCACCAAAGTTGATAGCTTCATAGAAATCGCCTTCTGATGTACCTCCATCTCCAATATATGCTACAACTGCATTACCTGTCTTCAAATATTTTTGTGCATATGCAAGCCCAACAGCATGTTGGATTTGCGTTCCAACAGGCACAGCAACCGCGAGACTGTTTATTGATTTGAATGCACTGCCTCCATCTTCATACCCTTTCCAATATGTATAGAAATCTTTGAGCTGAAGCCCTCTAACAATAAGTGCACCATGTTGCCTATAATTTGGCACGATATAATCATCCTTACCAAGTGCCATTGCACTGCCTATCTGCTCTCCTTCTTGGCCAAGAAGCGGTGCATAAGTTGCAAGCCTGCCCTGCCTTTGAAGGCTAAGCGCTTTTGCATCAACATTTCTAGCTAGGTTCATATATTTGTACATATCGATAAGAAGCTTATTTTGATTTAAATCATTTGAAAAGAGCGATTCATCAATGTTCCCATTTTCATCCATTATCTGCATATAGGATATAGATTTTGAAAATACTTCATTTATCACATTACCACCTTGATATTAATATTTATTATATAATTTTAATTATATTATTTTAATTATATTATTTTAATTATGATATTAATTTGATATTAATTATAACATTAATAATGTAGAAATTATTAAGAAAAATATTATTAATATTACATCAATCTAAATCTTTAAATAACTATTCTAAAAAAAGAAATTTAAGTAGATAACAAGCAGAAAAACCAATAAAAATATTTATATAAATTCTAAAATATCTAAAATATTATATAGTTTGCTTAATGTAAATTTGATTATTAGCTTATTTATTATATATTATGTACCAATATGCACCACACAGGAAAAACTAATATTTTCAATATATGGTATTGGAGCATTGAAGATAATATTGCCACTACTTGGAGTTGCAGTACAACCACTACCAGAAGTTAAAGCATTAATTGTAAATGGATAGGTTCCACTGACGGTTTCTGGGAAAGATATAATTGAATTTTTAGATAATACTGAATTGCCATTAAATATAACATTCCACACAGTCCCACTTGATAGACCTGATTCTGCGAAGTCAACACTATTATATGGTATAAATGTAGCAGTTTCTGTTGTGTTGTTATCCATTATTATTCTTGCTGTATTGCTTGTGCCACTATAATCACCACCCCATCCTGTTCCTGACCATTTATAAAATATATAACCTGAATTTGGTATTGCATTGATTGTTACAGCACTTCCCATAACATATATTCCATTTCCTGGAGTAACCGTTCCTCCATCAGAAGGATTAGCGTTCATCACTAAATTGAAAGTTGATACAAAAGGTACAAATTTTATTACTGGTGTTGGGGAAGTAAATGAAATATAACCGCTCTTGGGCACTGCTACATAATTTACTACATTGCCAATAGTATACAGATAATTTCCATTTGTCCCTTCTGGGAATGTTATATAAGAACTTGTTGATGATAGTGTATTACCATTGAATGTAACATTCCATTTTGTTCCTGAAGGTAATATTGATTCAGTAAAAATTATATTATCATTTGAAACATTAATTAATTTCCAAGACCCAAAAGCATTGGCAGTGCTCCAGGTACCATCTATTGTGCCTTTTGTAGTATTAATAGTAGGATTTAAACTTCCAGTCAGACTGATACTATTAATCATAGCAAACATAGGGCTTCCTAAATATGTACCGTTTAAAACGCCGCTTAAAATACCACCCCATTTGTTATTACAAGAACTACCATTAACTTCTCCAGTCCAAGTGCCACTTATACCAGATCCGCTAAATGTACCTGTTGCATTAGACAATAAGAAATAAGTAGGATAATCACATTCGTATCCCGCTATATTAGTACCATTAAATGGACCATTTAATTGTGCAGATGAGAATGTTGTATTAACCAATGCATTATTTATAATACCAAATGCCTTTCCTGAAGCACTTCCACTAAGTGTTCCTCCAAATGCGTAAGAAGATTGTGCAGGTTTTGTCGTATATCCATTAAGCGGGCCATTTGCGCTTCCATTCCAAGTATTAAATATTGCTGTTTCTACTATATTGCTGTTCATTGTCACTAATGATTCAGAGCTTGAACCAGTATAACTATTTATTCCACTGCCAACCCAACCACCAAAAACATAATTAGGTTTTGGTATTTCATTAATTGTAACCTTACTACCCTTACTATATAAATGTGTACCAGCAAATGGAATTAATAATGTGCTACTATTTGACGGCAATTCCTTCATAAGAAGTGAATATATAGTAGTATTTGTTAGATTACAGATATCACTTGCATATGCTTGTTGCATTGAAATAATTACAGGTAAATAATTTCCATTACTGCTGCTCTGTAAATTACCTGTAGTTGTTTGAGGATATGTTCCTATCGGTGGAAAACTTCTAAAGCCTAGCCATTTGATATTTAGTGTTAAACTAGTATCATGTTGAGAATTTATATTTATATAATATGGATTAATTGTTTGAGACAACATTCCCGCTACTGAACTAACATTATAATTGGCAAATGCTGCATCAATCGAACCGTGAGGGCAGGTTAATGATGCTAAAGTAAATACATTATTTTGACCGCTCGCATAATTTGTTGTTATAGCACCTGATGATGCAGTTGCAGAAGATATAACAGGATTTAATGATGTTGAAAACCATAAAATTTTATTTATATTCTGAATTTTAGGGTATGGTGGAAAAGCAGAAGAAAGATTTGAAACACCTACACCTGCGGTATCACAATAACTTGATATTGTACTACCAATTACATTACCATAAAAGTCTTCCATATAGTTAGCTGTTATAAATCCTTGAGTGTCAAAAACACCACCAGTACAGTCATCTGCATTGCTTCCATCATTTGTACCTCCTGGATAAATTGTTATACCGTCATTAACAATATAATTTGCACCACCAGCCGAAGCCCAATTAGTTGGAAGTGCATTACCTGCAAAGTTTGTATAATAATTAAACACCCTTCCGCCATTATCATATTCTCCATAGGTGCTTGATAGTTGAGGCGCCTCTCCCGCATGAACTCCACTATATTGTGGTGTATTGGAAAAATACATATCTAATATAATATTTGCACTTGTTATGTTACCATTAGGCTCTGTGACATTTACATCATTTGGAAGGAGAACCAAAAATCTTGCCTGTGATGCACTTGAACTGCAACCACTTTCACACCAACTATTAAGTTCTGTAATGTTGTTATATGTTTGAATGCTTTTATAATAAAATCTTATGTTTCCAAGATCACTTGATTCATATGTACTATATGATGTAGGAGAAAATGTTACTAACTGCTGATAAGGTGCAATGTGATAAACTTTTGAAAAATTAACATCTATAACATTATAATTTACAAAATCTACTGTGCTGTTAAGGACAGTTGGCGCATAACTAGAAACATAATCAACATAATAAGGATAATTTCCAGGGGTATTTTCTGTAAATGAAACAAAATTTCCAGTTGTGCTGTTTGTAACACCATTGAATGTAACACCCCAAGATGTTCCCAAAGGCAAACCAGGATCAACAAATAATATTGTATTAGGTTTAATGAAAGTAGCAGTTTCTGTTATATTACCATTCATTGTAACTGTTGCAGTATTGCTTGTACCATTATAATTTCCTGATCCGGAACCTAACCAACCATCAAAGATATAACCTGAATTTGGAGTTGCACTAATTGAAACAGTAGTTGCAGTATTATAGGAGCCGCTGCCTGGCGTTACAATTCCTCCATTATTAGGAATAATACCCATTGTTAAATAAAATGAGGTTGGTAAAATTTTAGAACCAGTATATGATAGACTTCCAACTGTATCAACCTTTGCCACTAAAGAACCAACTTCAGAAACTTGTGAACTTACATATTGGGTATTATATTTAATCCATAATGTTCCGGTAAATGGAGTTCCAAGTGGAGAATTTGCAGGGAGTGGGCAATGAAAGAGTTGTATAACAGAACTTTGAGGTGGTAATTTGATAGATTTACTTAAATATGTAAAGTTAGTTGAAGGAGGTGCAGAATCACTCGCTGAACATCCTACCGCAAGTATATCAATGGACTCTGTTGCAGAACCTATTGAAGCCGAAAGATATCCAGAAGAATTCATTGTTGGTATTGTGCATAAAAATCCCGGTGTGCCAACACAAGCAGATCCCGTCAAACTACCAGAACTAAATACACCTAATTTAAAAAGTATAAGAATAACAGCAACGATAATAAGTATTGCCCAACCATAGGTCATAAGATAATCCACAGCACTTTGAGCTCTTCTTTTATTTTTGAGCTTGTTTTTATTCCCCATCAAAACACTATTAATTTAATAAGAATATAAATATATATTTTATTATGTATATTATATAAATAAAAAACTAACATATATAAATAATTGTTTAAATAATTTTAATATTATACTATTATTCTGGTATCTTATTATATTTATTATTTAAAAAAGAGCTTTTTTAATTTTTTGTATGTAATTATAAAGATTAAATAATTATAAAAAGAGATTTTATGTATATATTTTTTGGAATATTAGCTATTACAGGGACTATAATATTTGCATTGTTAATTATAATTGCACTTGTAGTTGTATTAAGCTACAACACATTAATAAGCAAGCGGAATAGAGTTGCAAATGCATGGGCTCAAATAGATGTCCAGCTTAAAAGAAGATATGATTTAATACCAAAGCTCATTGATGCAGTAAAAGGCTATATGGTATATGAAAAGAATTTGCTTACGACTGTAACAAAACTTAGAAGTGCTATTGTATCTGGATCAACACAAGACAAAGCAGCAGCAAACAACCAATTAAGTCAGACTTTCAAAACAATTTTTGCAGTTGCTGAAAATTATCCAAATCTTAAAGCTGGTGAAGAATTTCAAGAATTGCAGCATGAGATAGAAGTAACTGAAGATAAGATAGCATTTGTAAGAACAGCATACAATGATTATGTTCTTGACTATAATAATGCATTGCAAATGTTTCCGACAAATATATTTGCTGATATATTCCACTTCCAAAAGTCAGATTACTTTAAAACCAACGAAGATGAAACTCAACCTGTTAATGTAAACTTTAATGATATTAATGCACCTAATCCGCAAACACAAAAGAATACACAATCACAACAGAATAAAACAGGCACTACAAATAAAAAAAACTAACAAAAGATGCAAAAAAAAATAAAAATAAAGGCAATAAATAAATTAGCTAATATATAAAAATATAAAAAAAGGTAATATTATGGCAAGTTTTTTTGATGAGATAAATAAAAACAAAATGAAGTCAATATTATTAATGATAATATTTGGACTGCTCTTTGCAGGTGTCGTTTACCTTGTTGATATTATTTTTGGAGGGGGATTGATAGGATTGGTAGCGGGGCTTGCTTTAATAGTAATATATGCTCTATTTGTTTATTCTTTGGGAGATAAATTTGTACTTAAGGTATCAAAAGCAAAGCCCGCAGATAAAAGCCAATATAAAGATTTATATGATATTGTTGATGAAGTTGCAACTGGATTGCAGATTCAGCCACCACCAAAAATCTATATTATAAATGACCAAAATCCAAATGCATTTGCAACTGGAAAGAATAAAAAAAGTGCATCAATAGCAGTAACAACGGGATTATTAAGCATGATGAACCATGAAGAACTTGAAGGAGTTATATCACATGAAATGTCCCATATATATAATAATGATATTCAATTCATGCTTATTGCTACAGTCTTTGCAGGCATAATTGGATTAATCGCTGCAATATTTAGAAGCATGCTGTTTTTTGGAGGTTTTGGCATGGGTGGACGTGGTAGTAGAAATGGTGGTGATAGCACATTAATATTGCTGGTCTTGGCAGTTGTAATTGGAATTTTTGCTGCATTGTTTGCTACATTGCTAAAGCTTGCAATATCCAGAAGGCGAGAGTATATGGCAGACGCAAATGGCGCAAGAATAACAAGAGCACCAAAATATCTTGCCAGCGCATTAAAAAAAATACAAGCTTATGAAAACAACCCAACCGCACAACCAGTAAAAAATGCAAATGAAATTACTGCTTCATTGTATTTTGCAAATCCTCTTAAAAGAAAATCAATAATGAACTTATTCTCAACACACCCGCCAATAGAAGATAGAATAAAGAAACTTGAGGAAATGTATTAAATTTTTATTTTTTGTGTTTTCTTTTTGTTTTATTTTTTCTTTAATTACTTTATTACTTGTTTTGCAGGAAGTTGGGGAAATTTTATCAAGTATTAAAAATTTATAAATATAGTTACAGTATATTTATAGAGAATTATGGAACAAATTAAACTTGAATAATTCAATCATTGGTGGATAACTAACAAGGTTTATGAGGACCTTGCATTGGAGTTTAAAAGAGATATTTATAATATTATTGAAAAAAGAATTGAAAATAAATTTATAATAGCTCTGACAAGCTTAAGAAGAGTTGGCAAAACTACAATATTATATCAATTAATTCAAAATTTAATAGAAAAAAAGTTGAACCTGCTAATATACTTTTCTTCTCTTTTGATGATAATAGTGCAGAAATAAGCGACATAATAAATTCTTATAAAGATTTTCAAAAAAAAGATTTTAGAAAGGAAAGAATTTATATATTCTTTGATGAAATCCAAAAATGTGTTAACTGGGAAAATGAAATTAAAAAATATTACGATCTTTATCCGAAAATTAAATTTATTATAAGTGGCTCAGAATCATTATTTATTAAAAAAAAGATGAAAGAAACCTTGGCAGGAAGGCTGTTTGATTTTGTTTTGGCTACATTCACTTTTAATGAATATTTAAAATTTAATGGAGTAAATGAAAATGAATTTAAGTATGAAACAAAAATTAAACCTTTTTTACATAGCTTTATAGAGAAGGGTGGTTTTCCTGAAAGTTTTTCATTTAAAAATGACAGGGAATTTAGAGAGTATATAAAGGCATTAGTTGTAGACAAAATAGTATATCAAGATATACCAAAACTTTTCAAAATACAAGACCCAGAATTTCTCAAAGTTTTGCTTGAGCTAATAGCAACAAATCCTGGCGCATATATAGATTATCAATCATTAAGCAAGCAGTTTGATAAAGACAGAAGAGTCATAAAAAATTATATCTCTTATCTTAAAGAAGGTTTTTTAATTAATATGCTTGGCAATTACAGAAAGGGAAGCATAGCAACATTAAGAAAGAAAAAACGAGCATATCCTACTGACAATTCATTGATTTATCTTTATACTTCTGATATTAACTCTGACTTTTTTGGGAAAATGGTGGAAACTAGCATTGTTAATTATCTTAATGCAACCACTTTTTGGAAGAATAATGATGAAATTAACATTATATATAAAGGAATTCCAATAGAAGTCAAATATCAAGAAAAAATAAATTTGGGTGATTTCAAGAATTTGAGAGAATTTATGAAAAAATTCAACAGACATGAAGGTATATTAGTTACAAAAATTGACGAAAAAACAATTAATTTCGATGAAGGTTCAATAAAATTAATCCCTGTGCACAAATTTCTTTTGGAAGGACAATATTTTAATTATAGAGAAACAGCATATGAAAACTAACCATATTGAAAAAAAGCACCAACTGAATTGTGCGGTTCAGATACTGTATTTTTTGAGAAAATAGTAATTTCAAATTCTTTATTCAGTTTTTTTTTTGCAACTTCAACTGCAAATTTTTCACCTCCTCAAAAAAAAGATAATCCGCACGTAGTTATTATTGCAAGCTTATTTTTTATATTTTTTTTATTTCTTAAGCACCTTTTTATACACTTTCAATGTCTTCCTTGCACATTTTTCCATGTAAAGCTTCTTGCATATTCTGTTGCTTTTTTTTATCTTCCTTCCAAAATAATTCTATTTCATTAATAGAATCAGATAAATTAACAGGCAAGCTATCTTTTATTATATTTTTGTATATGTTGAATTTATAGCGCTTATCCATTAATACAATTGCTGCTCTATCACTCTCGCTTCTTATTGCTCTTCCCGAAGCTTGTATAACGCGTATGATTGCAGGTATCAAATATATATATTGTGCTCCTTTACCATTAAACAATTTATCAAAATACTGTATTTTCATTGTTGTTTTAAGGTTAGGATTTGAAAAGGGCAGTCCAACAATGATTATACATTTTATAATATTATTTGTATAATCAATTCCTTCACTTAAACTGCCACCCATAACACCAAATAACATACTATTATTTGATTTGTTGAATTTCATTAATATATTGTTAATCTCTATATTATGCATGTTCTTTCTTTGTATGAATATCTGCTCAGACTGCATATACCTAAATACACCTTCAAGCACATCAAAGCTTGGAAAGAATACTGCAATATTGCCAGGTATTTTCTTTTTTATTTCACTAATTCTTACTGCAATCTTTTTATATTCTTCAATTGATCTAAACTCATATTTTGTTGTAAATGAATCATCAATTATTACTTTTTTGTTTGATTTTGGAAATGGTGAGGAATAGCTTTCAAGCACTGCATTCTTAACTCCAAAAATCTCAGCATACATATCAAGGGGATTTAAGGTTGCACTCATAAATATATTTGCATAAGATGAATTAAGCAACGATGCAAGATTTTTTGGGTACATGCAGGATAATTCAAGCTTTGGCTTGCCATAAACTTTGCTGATTATTCTTATCAATGAATCATCAGTATTTCCAAGCAACTTAAGGAAATTTGCAATATGCATTAATGATGAACGCTTTGCCTTTTCATTAACAACATATTCTACAGCAGCCTTTTCAATATTGCCAATGATTTCATTATTAAGGGCTTCTTTGGATATATCATCAATTTCAATAAATGCCTCTTTTTTGTTTGAAAGCTTTTTATCGGCAAGCTGGTTAATCATGAATTTTAAATAATCAAGATCAAGATTTGAACCTATTTTATTAAGCTCTTTTTGGGCATTTTCTATTGAGAATAATGTAAGCGATGATTCAAGATATGAGCTTGCAAGATCAAGCATGTTGTGGGCCTCATCCCATATTAATATGCTGTTGCCCAAATCCTTGCCTATTTTTTTCATAAAAGATGCATTTATTAAGGGATTTAGCATATGTATATAATCAGCCACTATTATTTGAGATGATTTTGCAAAATAAGAGGCAAGCTCATAGCCACACATTTTATAATTAAATGAAGAATCAAGCAGATGATTATGACCTAAGAGCGCAGCATCTTTAATCTCTTTAGCAATATTATCATATTTAATATGATCCTTTGCATTATTAAAGAAAGCACATTTTCCCTCTTTAATTTTTTTATTGCATAATTGATAGAATGCGCTGCTCTCAAGATTATTTACTTCTGTATTTGTGCATAAATTCTGTTTACCAACAAAATCAATAAAGTTTAAATTAAGATCATATTTATTACTTATACCATTCAAGGACTCTATTGCAATTGCATGTTGTGATATTTTTGGTGTAAGAAAGAAAAGATTGAGATCAACATTATGCTCTTTCTTCTCATTAATTATATAAGTTAGTGCGGCACTTATTGATGCGTCTGTTTTACCTATGCCTGTAGGTGCATTAACAAAAATGCTCTTTTTGTTTGATATACTCTTATAAATATCATTGAGCATCTTATCTTGAAAAGGCCTCAGCTTATTAAATCGAAATAAAAATTCCATAATATATTACAGCATTCTGTATTTATAATATTTAGTATGCTGCAACATAATTTTTGTTATACAAAAAGAGGAAAAATTCATAAAAAAGAAATGAAAAATAAAATAAAAAGAATAAGACTTATGTTTTTGCTGCATTGCAGACATATGTAATTGGTATAACTGTATTGCTACTGATTGATATTGTATTACTACTTTCTGATGGATAACATGCATATTCAATTCCTGAAATAACCTCCTCGGCTATGCTAACATTATATGTGTAAGATCCAGCTGGCAGAATATATGACTCTGTTGCTCCACCATTTGACTTAGAAGTTGGAAGCACATTATTTGACGTTATAAACCAACTTGTGCCGCTAGCTAATCCATTTTCTGTAAAGCTAAGGCTATATGTATTCCCTGCGGTATATGAAATTGGAACTGAAAGCGGTGTGGTAGTGCTTGTTTGAGTTGCAGAACCTGATGTTGGGCTAGGAATATATCCTGGTGTGCTAGGCATTACATAATAATTATAAGTACCACCTGCACTTTCCAGCATGTTCAAATAATTTAGCTCTGGATTTCCACCTTCATATTCCTGACCACTTGCATATGTACCACTATAGTATTGATCAATACCCCAAGCTGTATTACTGCTTAATCCACTTTCTGTATAATTTATCATAGGCACATTGGAGTAAGTTATTGTATTTGCTATTCCGTTATAAACATACCAAAGAGTATTTGAGAAAACTATTGATTGTGTTGCTGCGGTATTTGTTATTGTTATGTTGCTAGAGCCAGGTGATGGCACATATGTATAACATGACACCACATTTGCAGAAGTACTGCAGCTGCCTGATGTGGTTGGTATATAAAATCTATGACTGCCGGGTATTTGTCTAAGCGTTAATGTACTTGATGTTGAATTTGCAAATCCAAAATTAGATGGATAATAATTTCCGAATGATTGATTGATGTATGCAGACCAATATGCCCCAGAAGGCAGTCCGCTCTCCTCAAAGGTTATTGGATAATATGTACCAAATGATATTAATTTGATTATGTTTGCACCAGCAACAGTCAATGAGCCATTATGAGGGTATGGTATTGAGCCTGTAGCAGGGCTTGGACCAACAATTGCATTTATTGTATAAGAGTAAATACCATTTGTTTCCATGAATGTTATTGTATTTGTTGATGAACTTTTAGTTATACCATTTACTGTAACATACCATAATGTATTTGTTACATTTGCTAATCCATTTTCTGTAAATGTTATATAATATGCTGGAGTAAATACTGCAGTTTCATTTATGTCGCCGCTCATATTAATTGTTGCTGGATTATCGGTGCCTGTATAACTGCCACTTCCTGTACCTGACCAACCATAAAAGACATATCCTGGATTTGTTACTGCATCAATTTCTACTTCATCAATCACACCTCCACCTCCACTTAATAGATGTGAACCAACACTTGGTATTGTTGTTCCACCACCTGTTGGTGAGGCTTTCATAATAAGTTGATAGAACTGATATGTTGTATTAATAGTACCATTATTATGACATACATAATAATTTTGCTTCATTGAAATACCAATGGGCAAATAATTTCCATTACTACTACTTTGTATAGATCCTATAGTTATTGGTGGTGCTATTCCTATTGGTGGAAAACTTCTAAAACCTAACCATTTAATATTTAATGTTAAAGTAGTATTATCTTGGCTATGCATAAAAGGATAATATGGATTAATTTGTTCAGAAAGCAGCAATGGATTTGTAGAATTAATATTATAATTTACTGCACCGCTTAGATAGCTATTATTTAAACAATTAAATACGATTGATGTAAATACATTATTTTGACCACTTGCATAATTTGTTGTTATGCCACCACCAAAAGAAGTAACAGAACTAATAATAGGATTAATATTTGAAGATAGCCAAAGGAAATTTTTTGTTGCTTGTACTCCAGAAGTCGGAAAAGGTGAACTTGTATTTACAATACCTACACCTGCGGTATCACACGGAGTAGCTGATATTGTACTACCAATTACATTACCATAAAAGTCTTCCATATAGTTATTAGATGAAAATCCCTGAGTGTCAAAAACACCACCAGTACAATGATCTGGAATAGTTCCATCATTTGTACCTCCCGGATAAATTGTTATACCGTCATTAACAATATAATTTGCACCACCAGCCGAAGCCCAATTAGTTGGAAGTGCATTACCTGCAAAGTTTGTATAATAATTAAACACCCTTCCGCCATTATCATATTCTCCATAGGTGCTTGATAGTTGAGGCGCCTCTCCCGCATGAACTCCACTATATTGTGGTGTATTGGAAAAATACATATCTAATATAATATTTGCACTTGTTATGTTACCATTAGGCTCTGTGACATTTACATCATTTGGAAGGAGAACCAAAAATCTTGCCTGTGATGCACTTGAACTGCAACCACTTTCACACCAACTATTAAGTTCTGTAATGTTGTTATATGTTTGAATGCTTTTATAATAAAATCTTATGTTTCCAAGATCACTTGATTCATATGTACTATATGATGTAGGAGAAAATGTTACTAACTGCTGATAAGGTGCAATGTGATAAACTTTTGAAAAATTAACATCTATAACATTATAATTTACAAAATCTACTGTGCTGTTAAGGACAGTTGGCGCATAACTAGAAACATAATCAACATAATAAGGATAATTTCCAGGGGTATTTTCTGTAAATGAAACAAAATTTCCAGTTGTGCTGTTTGTAACACCATTGAATGTAACACCCCAAGATGTTCCCAAAGGCAAACCAGGATCAACAAATAATATTGTATTAGGTTTAATGAAAGTAGCAGTTTCTGTTATATTACCATTCATTGTAACTGTTGCAGTATTGCTTGTACCATTATAATTTCCTGATCCGGAACCTAACCAACCATCAAAGATATAACCTGAATTTGGAGTTGCACTAATTGAAACAGTAGTTGCAGTATTATAGGAGCCGCTGCCTGGCGTTACAATTCCTCCATTATTAGGAATAATACCCATTGTTAAATAAAATGAGGTTGGTAAAATTTTAGAACCAGTATATGATAGACTTCCAACTGTATCAACCTTTGCCACTAAAGAACCAACTTCAGAAACTTGTGAACTTACATATTGGGTATTATATTTAATCCATAATGTTCCGGTAAATGGAGTTCCAAGTGGAGAATTTGCAGGGAGTGGGCAATGAAAGAGTTGTATAACAGAACTTTGAGGTGGTAATTTGATAGATTTACTTAAATATGTAAAGTTAGTTGAAGGAGGTGCAGAATCACTCGCTGAACATCCTACCGCAAGTATATCAATGGACTCTGTTGCAGAACCTATTGAAGCCGAAAGATATCCAGAAGAATTCATTGTTGGTATTGTGCATAAAAATCCCGGCGTGCCAACACAAGCAGATCCCGTCAAACTACCAGAACTAAAAACACCTAATTTGAAAAGTATAAGAATAACAGCAACGATAATAAGTATTGCCCAACCATAGGTCATTAAATAATCTACTGCACTTTGAGCAGACTTCTTTCCATGTTTGTTTTTGTTATTGTTTTTATTCTCCATCAATTCACTAATTAATATAGCAAAAACATTATATAAAATATTATATAAAAAGGTATTTAGATATTATGATTCTGGTATCTTCCACGTTTTTCAATTTCTTCTAATCTATCAATAATTTTTTCTGAATCAATTGCTTCTTTTTTATAAACATCAATAAATAAAGTATATATATTTTTATTTAAAGATCTCTTTATTAAAAGAAGATCAATTGCCTTATCTTCAATAGAATTTATTATTTTAGAAAGACCAAAATCAATAATATATGTTTTGCTTTTATAAACCATTATATTTGCTGGAGTAAAATCTCCATGAACAATATTAATATTATGAAGCATTGAAAGTTGTTTTGCAGATTCTTTTATTATGCTTTTTAAATGGCTATTAATAAAATAAGAATTATTCATCAAAGTATTAAGATTTGTACCTTCTATTCTGCTCATTATTATAGAATATTTTCCTACAAGAAGCACAAAGGGTACATTGACATTATTAAATGATGCAAGTGTAATAATTCTTGCCTCATTAGCGGTCCTTTCTTTTCTTAACTTTTCATCTAATTCTTTGTTTCTATAATCCTTTACAATTCTTTCTTTTACAATACAATTAATATTAATAAATTTTGTTTTATAAATTACAGATTCAGCACCTTCATCTATTTTTGTTAATGAACCATACATTATTACCACATTATTTTAGCACTATCAATCCTATATTTTTGATTAATATTGCAATCATCAATATCAAAATGTTCGTTGCTTTTCAACATATGCTCTGCAACAACTGCAATCATAGCACCATTGTCAGCATTGAATTCGTTAGGAGCTGTATAAACAGATGCATTATGCTGTTCTGCCATCTTTGTAATCATCTCCTTCAATCTACTACTCTGTGCAACCCCTCCACATATTATAATAGATTTCTTTTTAAGAAGAAGAAGAGCCCGTTCAGCAGCTTCACAAAGCATTGCAAAAGCAGTCTCCTGCAATGAATATGCAACATTATTTAAGGACTGTAAGGGGAGCATTTTTTCAGCATAAGTTAATAATCCAGTAAATGTAAAATCCATCCCTTTGACTGTATAAGGCATTGATAAATATGATCCATTTAATGCTGCTTTTGCAACACTTGAACCCCAAGCTGGCTTTAGCTTTGCATATCTTGCAAAATTGTCAAGCATATTACCTATACTTATATCAAGCGTCTCTCCATAAACATGATAGTGCTTAAATGGTTCTGAAGTGAGTGCTAAAATTTGAGAATTACCTCCGCTTACATAAAGAACAAGCACATCATCTATATTATTAAGTTGCTTTACAATCTCAATATGAGCAAGCGCATGATTAATGGGAAATAATGGAATATTATATTTTAGAGAGAGTGTTTTTGCAGAGAGCTGGCCGACACGCAGGCATGGGCCTAATCCAGGGCCTTTTGTATATCCCACAGCGTCAATATCTTTCATGGTTAAATTTGATTTGAGCAAAGCATTCTTGAGCACTTCTTGAGCATTGATGGCATGAAAATCAGCAACCTTGGCAGGTATAATTCCAGTATCATTTATAGGATACATTATCTTCTCATTAGCAAGAATCCTACCATCTTTTACAATACCAACGCCAAATGTGTGGGCACTGCTTTCAATTCCAATTACAATAGCCATTCAGATCACTAAACAAAAAAAATGTATAAATATATAATAAATATATAATAAAAACAATAATTATTAGAACAACTAAAAACAAAATTACTAAAAACTTATTATATTTTTATTTATTTATATTTGATTTTTTATTTCGTTAATAAATGAAAAAATACTATTTATATGTTTTAATACCTCTCCTGAATAAACAAGCGACAGATTATAAAGCGCCCTTTCATTTTCAATCTCTTCAATTATTTTTTGCAGATTAGATTTTGGATTTAAGCTTGCCTCTTTATTTTCTGTATTATTTGAAATAATATCAGCCTCACTTTCTTTTCTCATAATATTTTGTGAATTTTTTGTTTTGTTTACGAATGCCGTCCATTCCTCATTATTTGAAATTATATTATTTAATTTTTTTGTGCTCGCAATATAAGATTTGCCTATTTCTTCTGCGAGATTTATTGCGTTTCTAATTGATTCAACAATCTTCTTAGAGTGTTTATAAAAAATTTCACTTATTTCATTAAGTATATTTTGTGCTTGATTTTTCAAATCTTCAATATCTTCTAATTTTAATTCTTTGCCTTCATTAATAGACTTTTTTAAT
>JAJZYD010000015.1 GCA_021806095.1 Microcaldota archaeon | reverse complement strand
TACCAGCCACAATATAATAATAAATAATACCGTGAACGGCTATGTTAATGCTAATTCGTCAATATCTATCAATATCAACAGGCTTGTGTATATTAATTCTTCAGCATCTCAATCAAGCTTCAATGCTGCTGCAAGCTATTATACTGGTCCAAACGTTCCAAACACGATTACTGTAATAAGCGGTATGCCTAAAAATACTATAGGCTATTATATGGAGATAAGTCAAAATAAATTAATGGAATATAATTTTGCGGCCTTAAACAACAACACAGTATGTTATATAAACATGCAAGTTAATGGTAATACTACTTACAATCAAAACTTGGTAACCATGATTTCAACAACATTTATACCTATATGCATTAATGTGCATTGATCAGTGAACTGCCCTTGTGGGAGCGGGTCTATTAGTATTGACTTTCCAGCTTACTATACAAAAGTTCTATTATTGTATCCTCAAGCTTTGCTTTTTCAAGTTGTCCAGGATTTTTAAGGTTCATTTAACTTCCCGAGCGGAAAGTCCCTTGACTTGGCAAGGGGATGAAAGCGGGCAAGAGTATTTATAATTATATTTACAAAAAATAACTATGTCATACAATCTAGATAAAGGAGCTCATTCAGTGTATGCATTACAATATCATTTTATACAAGTTGTGAAATACAGGAAGAAGATTTTTATTGACGATAAGATTATTGATTTCCTCAAGCAGATAATAAGGAAAATAAGTGAATCTTTTGAAGTGGAAGTTATAGACCTTGAATGCGACAAAGACCACTTTCACATGATATTCAAATCAAAGCCCACACTTGATATGCCTAAGTATATAAATGCGTTGAAAACAATATCTTCCCGAGAGAGATACAGCAAAATTTCCCAAATGTAAAAAAAACAGCTATAGAAAGGCATACTTTGGTCTCCATCGTATTTCCTTGCAACAACAGGGCAGGTAACGCTTGATGTGTTAAAAAGATATGTCGAAAATCAGGGTAAATAGCATGGTTGATGTAGAGAAGAACAATAGGATACGTGAAAGCGGAAAAGAAACAAGAAAGAGAAGAGAAAATCAAGACGCAAGAGTATTTGAAATAAAATTTGACGCAAACAAGATGTCAAATCAAAAACTCAACAATATGAAAAAGGCTGTTCCTTGAGGGTAAATGGTTCACAAATCATATAATCGCAAAAGGTATAATAGATTCTGTTTCTTATAAAGATTACAAAGTCAAAAAGGTAAATATAAAAGTCAAAGACGCATTTGAAGAAAGAGAACTGAAAATTTTGTCGTCGCAGATGAAAGAGCATATAATAAAAAGGTTGCATAGTAATGTCAAAACGCTCCAAAAATTGAATAAGAACAAAAAGAAAACAGGCAAAATAAAGTATAGGAAGGTACTGCATTCTATACCCTTGATGCAGTATGGAATAACGTATAAAGTAGATATTGAAAAGAACAGTATACATATTCAGGGATTTGACGATTTCAAAGTTATTGGATTAAATCAGATTCCAGAAAATTCCGAATTTGCAACAGCAAATCTCATAGAAAGAAACGGGGATTATTTTCTACATATGACTGCATATACACCTAAAGAAGAGAAAATACTAAATAAAAAGGCAATAGGCATGGATCTTGGTATAAAAAATCAGGTTTCCTTTTCTAATGGAATAAAGGTGCAATATCAAGTGCCCGTATCAGAAAGAATAAAAAGACTTTATCATGTATTCTCAAGGTCTAAATATAATAAAGAAACAAAGACAAGATCTAAGAGAGGATTTAAATTGCTTAATAAAATAAACGGCGAATTTGCACACCAGAACAACCAGAAAAAGGATATCAACAATAAACTTGCACATTACATTGCCGATAACTATCAGTATACTGCTTACCAAAATGACAACATACATAGTTGGTCTAAATTTTATGGAAGAAGAATTTACCAAACAGCTATTGGAGAATTCCGCAACACCTTGAAAAAAAAGGTGCGCACTCCTTTAGAAGTAGGCAGATTTATGAAAACCACCGGTGTATGTGTGAATTGCGGTATGTCAATGCATCTTGACTTGTCTGACAGGGTATTTACATGCCCTTCTTGTGGATACATATCAGACAGGGATGTGAGTGCTGCGGACAAAATAATGAAAGAAGGGCTTTCCCTATGGAACATAGGGGAGACGCTCGCAGAGGACAATGCCTCTACAAGTAACATGCTGGATTACATAAAAAGTATTCCGCATGTGAAAGCAAGCATTTCTGTTGAAGCGAGAAGTCCCAAACAAACGGAAGTGGCAGAAGCCCCTTCCGCAAGGGAGGGGTAGTTCACCAAATACTAAAGTATTTCTTCAAAAAAAACAATTTCCTATTATTATAAAATTAATTCCTCCACTTTTCTCCTCTATTATTGTTTCTGTATCTACTTCTGCCACTATATTTATTATATCTAAAATTTGAATTTCCATGATGCTGATACTCTCGGTAAGGACGTGAATCTGAATGATAATGTTTATATTCATATGTTGGAATCTTTATATTTAGAAAAGGTTCTAAATTAAGATTAATATTGATCATTTCAATATGTGCATAATATTGTATGCCTAAAATCTCTCTTTTTTCTGATGTATCTGCAATTATCATTGCCCTTCCTTCTTTTCCCATTCTTGCAGATCTTCCAACTCTATGCACATAAATATTAGGCTCATTCGGCAATCCAAAGTTAATAATATCGGTTATACCGCTTATATCAAGCCCTCTTGCGGCTATATTTGTTGCAATAAGAAATTGTGCGCCATTTCTAAAGTTGTTTAATGAGCGCTCACGCATTGCTTGAGTGAGCCCGCCGTGCATTAATATCGCATTATAATTCTGGCTCATAAGGAATTTCTGCAATATGTTAGCCTCATTCTTTGTTTTTGTAAATATTATTGCTTTTTTGGGTTTATATTCAGTAATATATGCGAGCAGTGCAGAATGTTTAAGCTTTGAAGGCACTACTGTATAATAATGTTTTATTTTATTTACAGTGAGATCTTCTTCTTCTCCAACAATAATTCTTTGAATATTTTGAGGATCTGTTGAGTATCTTTCAGCAATTCTTACTATTTCTTTTGGCATAGTTGCTGAGAAAAGCATTATTTGTTTTTCAGCTGGCATCTTTGAAATTATTTCTTCGACATCTTCTATAAATCCCATATCAAGCATAACATCTGCTTCATCTAACACAAGATATTTTATTTTGTTTAAATGTAAAGCACCTCTATTAATTAGATCTAATATTCTTCCTGGGGTTCCAACTACAATATTAGGTCTTGCTCGCAATTCTTGAACTTGTACATTTATTGATGCTCCTCCATATACCGTAGTTGTATAAATGTTTAATGGATTGCCAAGCATCTGTGCAAAATCAGATATCTGCAAAGCTAATTCTCTTGTAGGTGCTATAACAATTGCCTCAATATCTTTTGAATACTCCATTAATTGCATTATTGGAACAATAAAAGTTGCCGTTTTTCCTGTTCCTGTCTTTGCTCTTGCAATTACACTTTTACCTTTTAGTAGTTCCGGTATCACTTTTTCTTGTACTTCTGTTGCAGCATAGAATCCAATCTTTTTCAAAGATTCTACTAACTCAGGTTTTAAATTCATATCTTTAAATTCCATTAACTTACCTTTATAGAATAAGGAAATAACTTCCAAATTTTGTATATATACCTATATTATTAATCATATAATATATAGAACTTTCCATCAATATAATTTTGCAGATTTAGTCTTATTTTGCCATATTTTAAGATTTTTTGATAATAATATAATAAATATTATATATAAAATAAAAAAATAGAGAAATTTTATATATTGCTGTGTTTTTTCATCTTATTTTTAATAAATTTGAGAATTATTGCTATAGTTTTATCCCCTACTTTAAATGAGAAAGTTTTTATCATTTCATCATCATTATTATTTTTAAAAGTAGAAGGGCTATTTTTCTTTCTGTTTAATCTAGCACCAATCACTATTTTTGGCTCATAATAATCTGTGTTAAAAGAATATAAAATAGACTGTTCAATATTAGTAAATATTATACTATTAGATAATTGTGAAAGTACAGTGTTTCCTAATGAAATCATAAATGTTTTTTGATTTATCTCTTCTTTTGTCGGAAGTTCAAATCGTAAATGTGTGTAATATATATTATTATTTTTCAAAAGCTCATAATATCCATCAGTATAAAATGCAAAAGGAATAATATTATTCTCAAATCCTATTTTGATTTGTTCTTTTGATATTTCAAATGTTTTTGGATTTTTAGTTTTAGCTCTTTTTTCTTCAATATCTGGGTAAGGTTTTTTTTGAAATATTATGTAAGTAGATAAATTAGTTGGTTTGAAAGTTATTGAAGAGTTATTTTTTACTTTAGGTAAATCAAATGGTTTGGTAAATAAATCACGTGGGTTAAAAGTTATTGAAGAATTATTTTCATTATTACGCAGAAGAGGAAATAATTGCCATGTTAAATTAGGTTTTTTAGAAATACTACCTTCTGGCGAAGTGGATGGATCATTTGGCATTTTTCATCACATTTTATATGTAATACTTTGTTATTATTATTTTACAGTATTTTCTGATATTTATATGTTTTGATTTTTTTCAAATATATAGAAATAAAGTTTGTAATTTAAAAATGAAGAAAAAGAAAGGATAGAATAAGAAAAGAAAATAAAAAAATAAATCAAAGTAGCGCTGTTATGTGAAATACTACTGGGATTGAATAAACGATAATCATTGATGCTATCAGTAGAGACACCATATTAATGACTTTTATCAAAGGGTTTATTCCAGGCCCTGCGGTATCTTTGAATGGATCGCCGACAGTATCTCCGACAACTGCTGCTTTGTGAGTATCAGAGCCCTTTCCTCCAAACTTGCCACCCTCAATATATTTCTTTGCATTGTCCCATGCTGCTCCTCCTGCTGTCATCATTAATGCTAATGATAATCCAGACACAATTACACCAGCCAGCATACCTCCTAATGCTAAAGGTCCTAAAATAAATCCAACAAGGATTGGTGCACCTATACCAAGCAATGCGGGTACTGCAAGTGAGGATATTGCCGCTTTTGTTGTTATGTCAACAGTTGCTGCATAATCCGGTTCTGCTGTTCCCTTCATTAATCCTTTTATAGTTGAAAATTGTCTTCTAACCTCTTCAACAATCTTTGATGCTGCCGCACCAACTGCTCTCATTGTTATTGCTGAGAATACATAAGGTATCATTGCACCAATAAACAAGCCCATTATGACTCCTACATTTAGTAAATCAATAGTATTCAAGCCAGCAGCATTTGCGAATGCAACAAAAAGTGATAGAGCAGCTAAAGCGGCTGCACCTATTGCAAATCCCTTTGTTATTGCTTTTGTTGTGTTGCCGACTGCATCTAATGGATCGGTTATATCTCTGACGCGCTTTGGCATTTTGCTCATTTCAGCAATGCCTCCTGCATTGTCAGTAATGGGTCCATAGCTGTCTATTGAAACAATGATGCCAGTTAATGAAAGCATGGACATTGCCGCAAGTGCAATTCCAAAAGCCCCTGCTGAAAGATATGCAAAAAATATTCCAAATACTATTACTAATATAGGATACATTGTAGATTGCATTCCATTTGCAAGCCCATATATTACATTTGTTCCTGCGCCAGATTTTGATGCAATTGCTATTTCTTTAACTGCAACAGTATCTTTATTTGTATAATGTCCTGTTATAGCAGCAAGAAGAACTGCGACAATTATGCCTATAAGTAGTGGTATAAAATATATTATTATATTCATCACATAAGTCAAAGCGAGAAATCCTATAATAGCAAGTGCGGCAGTAAATTTAAGCGAGCTATATAATGCGCCCCATATTTTGTCTGCACTTTTAGTCTTTACAATAAATGTTCCTATTATTGATGCAATTATTGCTATTCCACCTATAATTAGAGGTAATATAAGTATATTGTAAGGAAGGTTTATCATGAATGCTAAAAGCATTGCTGCTAAAATTGTTATAACATATGATTCAAACAAATCTGCTGCCATACCTGCACAATCCCCTACATTATCACCGACATTATCTGCTATAACCGCAGGATTCCTTATATCATCCTCAGGTAGCCCTAATTCACTCTTACCAACTAAGTCAGCACCAACATCAGCGCCCTTTGTATATATTCCTCCACCTACTCTTGCAAATAAGCTTACCAAGCTTGCTCCGAAGCCAAATCCTATAAGTAGAATTGGGTTTGGATATATTATAAATATAACTGTAAAGCCAAGAAGAGCTAATCCAACAACACTCATCCCTGTGACTGTACCACCCTTAAAAGCAACATTTAGCGCATGTTCTAAGCCATGCTCTGCTGCTTTTGCAGTTCTAACATTGGCTCTTATTGAAATTTCCATTCCTATATAACCAGCCAATGCAGATAAAAGTGCTCCAAATGTAAACACAAGTGGAGTTGGAGCAGGCACAAGATTATAGAAAGCAGCAATACTAAATATTATTGTCAATATAAGCCAAAAAATAAATACTGTTTTATATTGTCTTTTCATGAACGCTGTTGCTCCTTTTCTTATTGCTTTTGCCACTTTTATCATGTCCTTATTTCCCTCTGGTTGCTTTATTACATATGCTGTATTAATAAATGCATATAGTAATGCAAGCAGAGCACCAATTATAGGTACTATTATAAGATCCATATTTCCACCATTCAAAGTATTATTATTTTATAATTTATTTATAAAATTAAATTTAATAAATAAAAGCTAATAAATTTAATAAATTTGCTTATTTCTTTTAATTTTAATATTTTATTATATTTTAACACTAAAATCTTTAAAGTTTATTTCTTTATACCTTTCTAATAGTTCTGATTTTATTTCTATCCCGATAACATCTATGTGCCCTTTTGTTATATTTATCTCATTCATAAATTTATTTAAAGTATACTCATCGCCTTCAGCAAGCACTTCAACACCACCAGTAAGCATATTTTTTACAAATCCCTTTAATTTATATTTATTTGCAATACCTTTTACAAAATCTCTATAACCTACACCTTGAACGAAGCCATGAACTATAAAAAAGATTCTTGTTATAAAATCACTTACCTGTTTCGTTATTTTATAATTTATATTAACTTTTAGATGAAAAATATCTCATAATATAAATTAATAATTAAAATTTAGGAGACCTTTACTTTTTAGCTTGTTTATATCAAGTATACTATATCTCCAAATAATATCACCTCGCTCATCACCCTGCACTGACCATGGCTTTACAATTACAACATCCTTTTCCTTGATCCAAAAGCTTCTTTTAAGTCTTCCTGGAATATTACAAAGCCTTTCCTTATCATCTGCGCATTTTACAACAAACCTTGTTGCCCCTGCTATTCTTATAACTACACCAATAACTTCATTATCATGTGGTAGCTTTAGGTGTACTTCTAACTGCTCACCTCTTCTTTCATCAAATGTACTATTATGTCTTGGCAAATAACCACTTCAATATATTATAATTATAATAAATTTATATAATAAATAAATCAATAGCTTTTTATACCATACCTTGCACCGCATGCTTCGCATACAAACGTTAGCATACCTCTTCCAGCATTCTCTAAATGTGAATCTGGTTTATGACATTCCTTACATATAACATATGTATTAAAAAATTTCTCTATTTTTTTATTGAGTTCTGTTGGTTGAAATTTACTATTTAAGACAAGCCTTTGGTCTTCTATGTTTACAGGAACTCCAAATTCCTTACTAAGATATTTTGCAATATCATTTTGATCCCTACGTGCTTTATCTGCTATAGTTGCAAGATTTCTTATTGTTGTCTTGCTTCCCTGTATTATTGAATCAACTACAGGTATTTTAAAATCAGAAATTTCTGTAGAAAGTTTTGGAAGTTTATTAAAAGCATTATCAAGCAATTTTTTATAATTATTATCATCCATCTATACCACTTATTTTACTTTTATATATTTTTTTATTTTTGTATATTATATTAATATAAATATAATAATTAATATAAATATAAGTATATTGTTTAATAAATATATTAATAAATAATACTATTAATTTTGATAGTTTTTTGTAATTTTTGAAAAAGCAACATTTTAAAATTGGTTGGAAAAGGCATATATTTAAAATAATTTGCTTTTTTAACAACATTTTTAGATTATAAATATAAAATAAGAGTGGTGATAAAATGGCAAAACAGTTTGCATGCAGAGATATAGGAATGGAATGTGAATTTACAGCAAGAGCAGAAACAGATGAAGAGCTTATGTCACAGATAAAAGAGCACGCAAAAACCGCACATAATATGGCAAAAATCGATGCAAAAACAATGAAAAAAATGAAAGCAGCAATAAAATCTGTTTAATTTTAAGTTTGTAGTTATAAAAATTGTGCTCAATTGTTTTTCTTTTATTTTTTTCCTCCTTCTTTAAATTTTGGTTTTGTAAAATTATAAAAGTATTATATTATCTTTTTTTATAAACAAACAAGGTGCTTTTATGCATTTATTGAAATATTACTATTAATTTATATTTCCAAATTTAACTTTCGGCATTGTATCATCTGGTGGATAAGCGCGAAGTCTAAACCATTGTACTTTAATACTTTCACCTGTATTTATAGCACCGCCAATACCAATTTCTGATGATGTGCTCGCAGTGAAATCAGTTGAACTTGATACTGGTATTCCATAATTTAAGGAGAGATAAGATGCTGTAGAAGTTGTCCATAAATTCCAAATTTGATAAGTCGATGTTGTACCTCCTGTGATTGTTGTAGCTGCACCATTATTATTATAATTCCATAAAGTATAATCCGTAGTAGAAGCATCACCTAAATTATAAGAAGGTTCGGCTAAACCACCAGGCTCCCACCCTATTGTTTTTGTAGGGCCTCCATTGGAACTATCTAATCCAGTAAAATAAGCATAAAAGTCATTAATATATAATTGTGGATTATAAGATACAGAGTTATAAATTCCCATCCACGAACCTGACGTTGCCGCTAAAGTCAATCCATTATCAATTGTTATGCTCGGTGCGCCATAAATTTTCCATTTACTTGTATTTAATGTATTTCCTCTAAAATTTGAATAAAAATTGAATACATCTCCACCATCATCATATTCAGCATAGGTGCTTGAAAGCTGTGGTGCCTCTCCAATTCCCGATGTGCCAGAGCTGCTCAATAAATTAGTATTGGGTTCAAATTTTAAATCTACTATAATATTTGAATTTGCAGAGATTCCCTTCTTAAGATTAAGCCATGTTATAATATTGCCTGTTTGATTGCTTTCAATCCATGCTGGAATTATCGTTCCATTTAAATAAGTATATTCAAAATCTGCGAAATTGCTGTTGTAAGTAATATATTGAGCATAATTGCTTTCTGTTATGTTAATCATTTGCTGGAATGGAGCAGGAGTATTTGAAGTTTGTGAATTTGTAAGTGTAATGGGTATATATAGTGGTTGTATTACATTACCTGAACCTGAAGATTTGGTTGACAAAGATGCAATTTGTGTATAATGTGTTATTCCACCAATTGTATAACTAATATAAATTTGGCCAGTAATTGATGTACCAAGCGAATACGAAGAAGGATATGGTGCTGTTGTTGGCAATTGTATTTTAATATTTACAATTTGGTCATTCTCAAATGTACTAATATATGTATGTGCCGCATCATCTAAATTTCCATTAGCAGGAACAAAATAAACATCAACATTTTTTATTGATGGTAAAACCATCTGACCTATTGTAAAACTAAGAGTGCCATTTGTCAACAAAACTATATTATGACAATAATATCCAGATTCTGCAATACATGTTTGTGGCGATAAGGATGAATAGTTAAATATTCCAATACGAAATATAATAATTAATATAATTGCAATAATAAGTATTGCCCAGCTATAAGTCATAAGATACTCAGTCGCACTTTGGGCTTTTGATAGCCTTTTCAAATAATCATAAATTTTAGTAGATGTATGCTGCATAAGATCTTCAAAGTTTTAAATAAAAAAGAATAAATATATTTCTATAATTTATTTTTTAAAAGATAAACAATATACATCTGATTCATAAATACTACATATTTTTTTATTTTGTATTATTAAATTATAATCTAATTTTAAGGCAAAAAATAAATATAAGCGCCGGGAGCGAGATTCGAACTCGCGAAGGCTATTTCTAGCCAAGCAGCTTAGCAGGCTGTCGCCCTTTCGTGAGCTTTGCCTTTGCATTGCTTACCACTAGGCGATCCCGGCACACAATCTATTTTCTATAATAAGTTTATATAGTTTTCTAATGTGTGATAGAAAGCTAGCATTGCATTAACTATATATAATAAGTTTACTATACCTCTAGCTCAACCCTGTATCCTAAGAGCATAACCAATTTACACGCTCATTGCTATATGTTTAAGGTTGCTCCTTCCGGCCTGGCCTGGTTTGCATACTTGGCTACCACCCAGGGCAGAGTGTCAACGCCTTGGTATAGGCTTACTATATATAATTAACACGCTGTTAGCATTGGCCCACCTAAAGGGATTTGTGGTAAGGGAAACCCTTAGCTTCCCACCTTATCTATCACAATATTTTATAGTATGAAGTAATTTAAATATATTTGCATATTTCAAGAAATTATTTATTATACAAATATTTTTTAATGCAAATATTTAAATATCAAAAAAAGATTAATCTAAATTGTGATTAAATGGATAAAATGAATAATCAAACAATAGACTTATTTAATCATTACAAAGAAGGGGTAAAACCTAAGTATGGTGGGAAAATATATACATTAATTGATGTTGAAAATAATTGGCAGACTATCAAAGAAAATAATGAAACAATAGTATTTAAATTATATAATAAAATAGAATATAAATTTAAAATTATAGCCGGTTATTTGCGCAAGTCAATTACAGAAGAAAACAGAAAAGTTTTTGTGGTTGAAACAATTTCACAAGAACACAAAGATAAAATAATCAAACAATTAAATGATAAAAAAAATGCGAAAGAATCAATTATTTTTTGGTCACAAATCAAAATTTGATGTTTTTAGGAAATTAGCAGAAAAAAATTTAAATGTGCAAAGTTGTGAAGTTAAAATCTAAAAAAAAGGATAACAGAAAAAAGCAAAAAAGAAAAATAAAATTAATAATAAAATAAAATCAGCTGGCAGTAACGTTTGCTATTGCATGTGCGCCTCTTTCTCCAATTACCACAATATAATATGTTTGGTTTGGTATTATATTAATTGCAATTCTTCCATCTCCTAAGCTTACATTGCCATTGAAAGTGAATGTATGTGCATTGTTTGCTGTTATATTAAATCCATTTGGTCCTTCCGCTTCATTAAGATCAAAAGGGAGTGTTAACGAGCCATTTTGTGCGACTGCAAAATTCAATACATCATGAAAGTTTATATTAAAGAAATTTGCTCCTTTTACCATATGTTCTATACTTGGAATTGATATGTTGCCGTGCATATCCTTCATTATTGATTCATTTATACTTTCATTGAATCTAATATTTCTGAAGCCCATATTGCTGAATTCTCTACCAAAGTTTATTATACTATTTTCATTTATTGTTAAACCGGCAGTTGCATTTTTTATTATATTAGATACATTAGGTATTATCTTAGTAATATTAGATATATTAATATTACCGATGGTATTGATTGATATATTGATTGGAGCTTCCCTTTTCTGTGCTGATATATTTATTATGCTGTTGCCTACATTCATTCTTATTCCTGCCATAAATCCTATCAACATTATATGCTTAATCTCAACGCTTGAATTGTTGTTGTTTTTGATGCTGACAGAAAATGATAAAGTATTTCCAGATTCTGATAATGATGTTGCTGAAATGCTGATGTTTGGAAATAGCCCATTTATTCTTTTTAATATACTTGCATTAATACTCACTTTTGCTCCTATGTGCATCATATCGGAATTAATTTCATTGCTGCTCAATGCGGTTGCTATTGCTTCTGGATGGAGCACAAAGGTTGAATTGCTGCTATTATAAACTTGTATCAGTGAAGGCGATAGATCAACAAGCAGCGCCTTGCTGACTCTTGCGCTTGCATTGCTATTTAATGCAACTGTAAAGTTGTTTGAAGGCAATGTTATATTATATGATTGATTATTTATTGTTGCTTTTGCGGATACTCCTTCAAACGTCACACTGTCAAAGCTCGCATTCTTTGGTACATTGATTGTTGCTATTGTCTCTGTTATATTGCTTAATGACAAAACATTTACACTTCCGCTGGATGTTGTATTATAATAATTTGATGTTCCTGTTTCATGTAAGGATATTTTATTGTAGCTCAATACCAAGCTTTCAGTTCCAATCGGCACGAAAGGCGGATCTGTGATCATGAGTGCCATTGTTGTAGTCGCATTAGGAGTTGAAGTTGTGTTGTATGGTATAGAAGGAGGTACTGCTATAGAGTTATTATTCCACCAGAAAATAGCGCCGATTATAATAATTAATATTACTAATATCCCCAAACCTAATATATTTTTATTCATGCCAACACCCTTTATCATTATATTAATTCAAAGGCAAATTATTAAATGTTTTCATTCTTGGTTTGTTTCATTGTGTTGAATTTTAAATATTTTCTGCTCATTTGTTTCAAATAAAATCTTTATTTTTTTATTGAATATCACTTAAATTAGGTATATATTTATTATATAAAATCACTTAGTAAGCTTCTTCTAATTATAATCAAATTTTAATTGCAATTTTAATTATATCCTAACTTATATAATACTGTTATGTAGTCACTAGATTAGCATTTGAAAAAGATCAATTCCGATAGTATAATACTCTATTTCATCAAATTATAAAAAAACATAATATTTATATATCAAATTAGCTGGAAAATATAAATTATAAAAATAAAGGATAATAGTATGAAAATGCAAGAGAAAGATAAAAAAACAAAAACTGAAAATCCTGAACTTTTACTTTTAAGTGAAGCTTACAATAAAAAAGATATGGCAAAGGTAGCCGAAATAGTATTTCCTTTAATAGAGAATAAAAATCCTATTATATGTGGAAAAGTTATAGATATACTTGGAGAAGATATAGGGAATATAAAAAATGAATATGGATGGAGTGTGGCACATGTATTGGCAAAGATAGGGGATAATGAAGTATGGAAAATGATTATAGATATGCTTAAAAATAATACAAAAAATATAAAAGATAATAATAGATTGATTGTGGCAGGTGAATTGGTATGGTTTGGAGATAATGAAATACAGAAAATGATTATAGATATACTTGGAGAGGATATAGGGAATATAAAAAATGAATATGGATGGAGTGTGGCACATATATTGGCAGCGAAGGGAGATAATGAAGTACGGAAAAAGATTATAGAATTATTTGGAAAGGAAATAGAAAATATAAAGGATGAAAAAGGGCAAAGTGTGGCCGATATATTATTTAATAATGGTGACATTGACATAAAACTAAAGGTTAATATTCTTTTAATTCTAAATCTAATAAACAATAACGAAAAATCGTTTACCGAGAGATTACTATCAAATACAATTAACATTTATGATTATACCTCTTCTTTTCTTAAAGAATTAAACAACTTAAAAATATCAGGCAAATATCGAGAAAAAGCAAATATACCTTCAGTATGTAATTTTTTCATTGAACAAACTGATTTAAATAAAGAGTCAAAGGCAAAATTGGCGAAATTGTTTAATAATGATAATGAAGTTGAAAAAATAGTTATAGTAAGAGATTTGATATATTGTAATAGGTTTGCAAAATCTGATTTAAACAAAATTGTTTCTAAAAAAGAAGGAAAAGAACTGCAAAAATCTTTATCTGTGCTTCCACTTATTACTGATTTAAGTAAAGAAGGAATAGTAAGTATTGATGAAAAATCCACTATTCTTAATTCTAGTGATGCAGAAAAAGAACTTGGAAGATTACTTGTAAAAAAAGTAGAAGATTATTTTAATATAAAAGTTTTGAATAAAGAAGTATTTGAGTCAATGATCAAAAAACCAAATTTTTCAAATTTTATCATAGATTTGTTTAGATTCAAAACTCTTTATGCTAAGAGTGCACCGAATGCTCATGAAGTATTAGTTAATATAATTACAGTATATTTTCAATTTGGAATAAACGGAGAAAAAGGTTTTAAGAATTTCAAATTATGTGGTCATGAACTTGCAAATCCCCAACTTGGCGGATCTAGTAAGAACACTGAAGAATTGAAAGAGAAACTTAAGGATATAGACAATCTAAGTGTCACTGTACGCCCAACAGCAAGTAGCAACAAAATAGGTGCAATCATAACTGAAATACAAAATTACAATGCACATAAAGAAGAATTCTTACAGGAAATGGAAAAGGCAAAGGAAAAAGTATCAAAAGATTTAGAAAGTATTATCGAAAATGGGTTATCTGAAGATTTGCAAAAATTGATAGAATCTAGAAATATTGAAGGAATGACAAGGAAAAATTTTGGCATTGAAGAATTGATAAAAGGACGCGCAATAAACTTAATACGCGAAGAAAATGCAATAAAATTTATCAAAAATAAAGGAGATTCAATAGAAGAATTGATAAAACTCATAGAAGGAAGCATAGATAAAAATAACAATTTAAATGATATATTAAAAAAAGAAAATGAAGAAAATAAGAACACTAAGGATATAATAGAAAATCTAAAAATATTAGGTAAAATTATTAATAATAAAAAGAATAATATTGGAAATTCACCTGCATCACTTGCATTAAACAATTTACTTACTGCATTAGAATATCTTGAAGATGCAAAAAATAGAGATGCAAAATCTATAGAGAATGATGAAATCAAAGCTTCTTTCACTTTTGATCCTTCAGATATACTTACATTTGGTAGATATGGTGCAAATGGTACAGGAAACTGTCAAAATAGCAACAGCCCAAATGCAGACTCAAATCAGGATATAATGAGTATGTTGGGAGATTCAAATCAACTTATGATAAAATTTACTAAACCTAATAGTGATGAAATTTTAGGATTTCTACAGGTACATATAGTTCAAAGTTCTGTTGGTAAAATACTTTTACTTGAAAATCCATATACAAATAATCCAAGCAAATCCGAAACAATGA
>JAJZYD010000001.1 GCA_021806095.1 Microcaldota archaeon | reverse complement strand
TATTTCTCTCTCAACATCTTTCCACTTTGATATAAATATAATGCATTATTAAAATTAAGATTATTTAGAATTTTAAATATAAATACCTTTTTATCAATAGAAAGTTGCATTAAATAAGTCCTCAGTTTGCTTTTATCCTTCTTTTAAGAAAAGCATTTTGTTATAGAACTAAATTAAATATGATATCTTAGCATTTCTTGTATTCTCATTTAAAATTTATTAATTAATCTTTTGAAACTATCCTTTACCAACAACAAACATTTGCTAAATTTATTCTTTGACAAAGGTCATCATTGCCCCGGAATAGCAAAGGTGATAAAGAAGAAGTGCAAAGATGTTGCCACTAAAATTGCTGAAAACATCCTTTATAATATTATAATAACCCCACTCAACTTGCCAGGTTCCAGATATACTAGTTCCAGAGTACCGTAAATCTTTGATCGCACCCAATATCAGAGGAAGGCTCCCATCGCTCCAAGAACAGCCAATATGAGTAAAACCAGAGTAATCGTGTCCATTAATACTCCTCCACCAATTTATTCGTCATGAATATCTCCTAGGAGAGGTCTAACTGTAACTTCATCCACAACTACACCAGCAGATAAAGATAGACACGCTCTTACCATTATGCCTATGTCCTTTGGCTGCACAAATCTTGATGCGGGATGTGCAGTTCCTTCCCATAAGTCGGTGATTGTTGAACCAGGATTTACAAGAACTACCCCGATACCATCTTTCAATAGTTCCTGACGTAAATTAATTGCATACCCTTTTAGTCCCCACTTAGCAATTCCATATATAGATCCTATCGTGTACGGCTCCAGACCTGCAGTGGACCCTATAATCACAATAGTGCACTTCTTTGAAGTATCTAGTAATGGTCTGAAAAGTTTAGTAAAGTAATATACTGCTCTAAGGTTTACATTCATCATAGCATCGTAGACATCTATACTCGAGCTAAGATTGCAACCCTCTATGAAAATCCCTGCAGAATGTACGATAGACATAAATTTGTAACCTTGTCGTTTGCAATAATTAAATGCCTTTTCTATTTCACGACTGTCGGATAAATCACAACTTATTGTGTCGATTTTTACTTTATGTTTAGTCAGAATCTGATCCTTTGTCTTCTTCAAATTGTTCTTACTCTTGGCAAGCAAGATAATATCGTAACCCGCTGAAGCTAATTCCTCTGCTATTCCTTTTCCAATTCCTCTGCTTCCCCCGGTTATCAAAATTAATCCGTTTGACATAAGAAATCACCAAATATTCTAAAACAATCATGGTAAGAGTTTAATAATCTTATGATTATTTTGATTTTTAATGAGAATTCCACTACTCACTTTTTTTCCCAGAAATTATTATTTATTTATAAATAAAGATGAATAATACCAACAATGATTATGCAATATCAATATTTTCATTCTTATATCCTAAATTGACAAGAATTCTTTTAGTTGCCGCTTTATGCTCTCCTTGAAGCTCTATCAATCCATCCTTAATAGTACCTCCACAAGCAAGGGCGCGCTTGAGCTCCTTTGTGGTTCTTTCAACTGTACCTGGATCTATACCTTCAACGACAGTTAAAAATTTTTTGAATTTAGCCTTTTTGGTATAAATTCTTATTTTAGATTCTGTTTCTCTATCTAGAACTTTGCAGACACAAAGCTCTGTTGGTAATCCGCATTTTGGGCAAGTATCAGACATTATTCGGTTACACCTCTCTCATTGAGAATTGTTTTTATTCTAGCAATTGTATGTTTTATATCCTTTGTCTTTACTACTTTGCTAGCAACACCTGTTGAAGCCACTTTTCGCTTCTCCGAAGCTAGCTCTAGCCTAAGCTCCTTAAGTTTATCTTTTAAATTCACACTTTGAAGCGATCTTAAATCTTTTATTTTTATATAAAGCACCTTTGTTGTTTTTTTATTTATATAATTTATTTAATATTATATTTTAATATTTATATTTATTATCTTAATATATTTGATTAATTAATATAAATAATCAATAATTATTAACAAATAATTATTTAAATGTTATGCTGATATGATTGTTTATTTCAGGCATTTTACAATATTAATATAAAGATACAAAAGAAAAAGTTTGTTATTTAAAAAGAGCAAAATAGAAGAAAATAAAAAAAATAAAATAAAAGAAAGATCTTACGACCTTTCATTCTTATTCATATTATACTATATATCTCTTTAACTTTAAGATGTTGCCTTTACTGATATTGTTATTGCTTTTTGTGTTTGTATTGGTGTTCCTGTTGATGAAGTTGAATATGCTAACCATATATATCCTTGGAATGATTGGCCTATTGTATAACCTGTTGTTGGTGAATTGCTTGAATCATAACAAATTACATTGCTTACTGTTACTGATTGACCATTTGCTAAGTTAAGAGATGCAGTTGAAGCTGGTGCACTAGTTACAGGAAGTGCGTTGTTTGGAGTTGCTGCACCTCCGCTAGATAATGTATCCCAATATGTACCATCTGCTGGATAACCTGCTGCTCCTGAACTTCCAGAGCATGCTATTAGAACATTATAAAGTTCACTGCCAGTGCTCTGACCTAAACTGAAACTTAAACCTGCTGTACTACTTAATACAGGATTTGAACATGAGAATCCTGGTGAACCCAAACATGATGTTCCTGTAAGGCTTGCACCACTAAATACTCCTAACTTAAAGAGTATTGCAAGAACAATTGCAATGATGAGTATCGCCCAACCATAGGTCATAAGATACTCCATTGCGCTCTGCGCACGTTCTCTACCTTCTAATATTTTCTTTCCAAACATTTTCTCACTCTTTTATTTTTGTAATTTAAATTTGATTATATAAAACAGCATATATTTATAAATCTTTTCATAATTTATTTTAGTGGAACTTCAAATTAACATTATACCTTATTGTCATTTTGAAACCCACAAATTTTAAATGTAAGGAATCACAATATTGAGTTATATAAATATTATATAAAAGTTTATGGAAATTTAAAATTAAATTTTGCAATATTTTATTGTCTATTTATTTTTTAATTTTTCCTTTTTTTATTCTTTTATATTTGCTAAATCATTGATGCTTAATATCTTAAATTCTCGCCCATATTCCCATTTTAATCTTTCTTTATCAACCTCAATCTTTATTATTATTCCTTTATATTTTTTATCATTCATGATTCTTTCAATAATAATAAGTCTATCAAAACCTTTCAATGAAGCATCTTTCATAAGTTTGTCAAAATTCTTCTTGCCTCTCAGCTCAATAATTGAATCATTAAAGCTATGCTTAAACTTATGCACAAGTTCCCTCTGCCCTGGAAACTTCTTAGAAAATGTTATATATGCCATTTAGCTTCCTTCTAACTTCTAATATTAGTGCGCTTGCTTGGCCTAAATCTCTTTGTACCAAAGCCTGATTGGGCAATGCCTCTATGCTTCCTTCCGGCACGCGTCAGTCCTCTGAACACTCTATTCTTCTGCTTAATTATATTGCTATAAATAGGATCATTAATTATAGAGGGATTTGCTCTATCAAGCATTATTATCTCATAAAATTTCTTTGAACCTATTTCACCTACAAAATAGGAATTGAGCACCTCTGCATTGGTAAACTTCTTTGCGGCCCTTTCCTCTGCAATTGCACGTGTCGATTTCTCCCGTGTAAAATAACGACCTGCCTTTGAAGGCTTTCTGCCCCCTCCTGGCGTTACTCTTTTCTTTCTGCCTCCTAGCACTGCAACTCTTGCAACAATTATGCCTTGCTTTGCCTTATAACCTATTTCTCTTGCCCTTGCAATGTTTGTTGGTTTTTGAATCCTTACTATTGGCGATTCGCCATTCCATTTTATTAAGCGCGACCTATAAGCTTCTGAACGCTCTTTGTATTCTGAAATAAAACTTTTTTTCATATGCTGGTATGCTCCCATTTAAATCACATTAATATATTTTAAATTTTGCTTTTCTATCTTTTATATTTTTATATTTATTTCGCAAGAATTTAATAACCTTACGATTATTTTTATTATTATAAATTTGCTACTCATTTCTTGTCTATAATTTATTTATTATTTATTTGAAAGAGCAAGAATTAAATATCTGCATTGCAATTATTTATAAAAAGGAATTATATTATTATCAATAGTCTTATTGTGTATATTATAATTTTATTATATAAATTTTATTTATTAATTTTTTATATATTTATATATTATATATATTTATAGGTATATTATAGATTGATCATTATGGATATAATACAAAAAATAAAAGAGATATATACACCAAAATACATTGTGCTTAATGTCGCAGCTTTGATTGCTTATTATTTATTGTTTTATGGAGTCTTATCACTGCAAAATCCACTTTTTATATTTGTAACAATACCGCCATTACTTTTATATTCATTAATAATAAGCTCATCAATACTTCTTACAATATCTGTATACACAATCAAGCATTCTGGATTTTCATATTCAAAAACTAGTTCAGGCTTAATTGGCACTGCAACGGCATTATTGGGGAGTGTAATTTCCGGTTGCGGATGTACAGCCCCATTATTATTTAGCCTTACAACTTTTGGCATAAGCATATCGCAATTAATAATGCTTGATAGTTTTATATTTAATAATAGCTCACTGCTGTTCGGTGTAATGATAGTTATAAATCTTTTTCTTATTATATATTATTTGATTAAGAAGCAGCCTAATAGAAGCTGCAATATTGAGAATGTTGGTGGCGGCCATGGCTCAAAGAGGAAAAAGGTATAAAACTAAAACTAAATCTTATGCTGAGATAAATAGGCAAAACTCTGTTAAAGATGGATTGAGCATTAAATATGATTATAAACACTATCATAATTTAACAGATGTAATATTGAACAATATATTGTTTAATAAGGATATTAAGGATTCTTATCAAAAGAAAGAGTTAGTTTCATGGAAAGCTATGGAATTAAGCTCAACGCTATTGAACTTGAGCCCTAGCTTGAAGAGGATGCAGTATGAGAATGGATTTTCAACAGGCAAATCGCTTTATGAAAATATATCAAAAAACAAATATGATGCGCTGCCCGAAGAAATGATAATAGAACTTGTAAACTTTTTTGAGAGAGTTGGCTATGATAAAGTAACAGTGCATTTTATATTTGATGGTATTGAAATGCACTTCTACAATATTAAAAATACAAATAATGATTTTGAATCCGGAATTATAGCGGGATTCCTCAATGCACTATATAAAAATCGTTTTTATGTCAATGAATCAATGATTGGCAATACAAAAATATTTAAAGCCAGTCAAAGACTCTTTGATGACGCAAACTTGCTTCCAAGCAAAACAAAAGAGGTAGAAGATATTTATAATACATTAGGTTCTATTATTGAAAATACAGATAAAAAATTTCTTAAAAGTTATTGGCTGCTTTCGCGCTCTGCACTTCTTAACAAAAATATTGCAGAATCAATTCCTGAGGTTGGAGTTTATATGGGAATTATGTTTGGTAAGATATTGTCTACTACAAATCCAAGAAACAAAAGGAATTATATTGTTAAATTAATAGAAATGATAAGAGATTTGGGCTTTGGCGAGCCTGAAATAATAAGCAAGAAGCCCTTGCATATTAAAATATATTATGAATCTTATGACAATATCAACTTCATAAATTTTGCTTCTGCATTTTTGGATAATACTCTGTCAAATTTTCTAAATTTAAATATCTTAGACAATGAAAGTTCAAAAGATGGCAGATATATAGTTGATATAAAAGAACAAAAAGAAAAGCAATAATAAATGATAATACAACAAAAGTGATAAGCGAAAGACATTTATATATTATTAAAAGAATTTGATTGTTTTATTGTTATAATTTATATTTTTTTATTATTTAAATTTATTTCAAATAATTTTTATATCTTTGCAATTTATTTGATAAAAATAAAGTTAAAAAACCTAATAAACAAAATATAATATAAAATATATATGATATAATTATAAAGTAATGTGATAGGATGGCACTTGGATTCATTGATAAAATAGAACCATTTATACCTTCAATAAAAGGCCCTTCAAAACCTTTATCATTAAGAGAAAAGATGTATTGGACGGCAGGCATAATCGGAATCTATTTCTTGTTATATAATACGTATGCCGTTGGTGTTAATCAAACTGCAATTGCATCACAACCTTTTTTCCAATTAATGAGCATTGTATTTGCATCAAAGATAGGAAGCCTTATCACAGTAGGAATTGGGCCTATAGTGCTTGCAAGCATTATATTGCAGCTTATTGTAGGATCAGATCTTATAAAGATTGATTTAAATAATCCTATTGATAAAGCAAGATTTCAGACTCTGCAGAAGCTTCTTGCAATTATTATAGCAGTTGTTGAATCTGTAATATATATAATGACAGATTTTGTTCCTATATCATCTCCTTCATTGTTTGGAATTGTCGCATTGCAGCTTGCTATTGGCGCGATCTTAATTATATTCCTTGATGAGATGATGACAAAGTATGGTGTCACTTCAGGGATAAACATGTTTATAGCTGCAGGGGTATCTTATGCAATTATTGCAGGAACGCTCACAATCCTGCTTCCCGGAGCAATTAGCATGCTCAATCCAGCTACAGGTGGGGGCGGTGCATCAGCACTGCCAAATGCCGTACTTGTATTTGGTCCATTCTTCTTTGCAATAATAATACTACTTGTAAGCATCTATGCATATGAAACAAAGGTTGAGCTTCCTCTTTCGTTTGAGCAGTTCAGAGGTGTCGGCGGGCGCCTTCCCATACCTTTCTTGTATGTCAGTGTTTTGCCAGTTATTTTAGCATCCTCACTTGAGCTCAGCCTTACAATATGGTTCAGATTTCTTGCTAATGTTAGCGGAAGCTTGGCAAACCTCGCACATTTCTTTGCTTATTATCAAACTATAGGTGGCTCACCACAGCTTGTTGGGGGCATTGTCTACTTAATATCACCAACATTCCCATCACCTTATCCAGCACCTTATGGTGTTGGAGGGTATGGGCCTTATATACATATACTGCTAAACTCTGTTTCAACCTTATATCTTCCAACAGGAGGATTTATTCTTATACCAGAATGGGTTCATGCAATAATATATACGCTTGTGCTTATGGCTCTTTGTGTTGTATTTGGCAAATTCTGGATTGAAATGACAGGGCAGAGCCCGAAGAATATGGCAGAGCAGATGAGCGATGTTGGCTGGCAGATACCAGGATTCAGAAGAGATCCTAGAATTATTGAAAATGTTCTTAACAAGTATATACCTACTATAACTATACTGGGAAGTATGTTTGTTGGATTATTAGCCGCGATAGCAACGCTTACTGGCGCGATAGGAACTGGTATGGGAATACTACTAACAGTAGGAATAGTATATATGCTTTATCAACAACTCGAACAAGAGAACTTATTTGAAACATATCCAATACTTGAAAAAATTGTAAAATAAATTTTATCTTTTATTTTCTTTTCTTTCATTTTATTATATATTTAATATATAATCAAAAATGCGCAAGATATTTATGAAGCATTATCTTAGACATATTTATTTTTATTCTTATTTTATTTATTAATTTCTCTTTTATCTATATTTATATTATATAATTATTTTATAATTGATACTTTAATTTACCAATCAAATAATAAAAATAAAAGATAGATATATATTAATATTAATATAATATTATATAATTATAGCAAAGTTGATTCAAAGTAATACAAAAAGGTGTAATAATGGCAAAGGATAAAGCAGTACGTGAGCTTGAAGATCTTCCAGGGATAGGCGAAACTACAGCAGAAAAGCTAAGAAATGCAGGAATAGACACACTTGAAAAAGTCGCAACTTCATCACCGCATGAACTCTCTGAAATTTCTGGGATCAGTGTAGATACTGCAAAGAAAGCAATAACAGTAGCCCAAGAATCAACTACAATCAACTATGAAACAGGAGAAAAAATCTTGGAGCGAAGGAAAGAAATAGGTAGAATAAGCACTGGCTCAAAAGAATTTAATGAACTAATTGGGGGAGGAGTTGAAACAAACGCTATTACTGAAGCTTATGGTAAATTTGCAAGCGGTAAAACTCAAATAGGATTTCAGCTTGCAGTTAATGTCCAGCTTCCTATAGGAAAAGGAGGGCTTGGTGGTAATACTTTATTTATTGATACTGAAGGTACATTTAGGCCTGAAAGAATAAAAGACATCGCAAAGGCGGCAGGACTTGATCCTAAAACTGTGCTTGAAAATATAATTGTTGTAAGAGCAACCACCACACAACAACAAATTCTTACAATAGAAAGAGCTGATAAATTAATACAGGAAAAAAACATAAAACTTATAATTGTTGACTCAATAACCTCTTTATTTAGGGCAGAATTTATGGGAAGAGGAGCATTAGGTGAAAGACAACAGAAGTTAAATGGACATATACATAGACTCCAAACACTTGCAGACAAATATAATATTGCAATATATATAACAAATCAAGTTATGGATAATCCAGGTATTTTATTCGGTGATCCTACAACACCCATTGGTGGCAACGTTATAGCACATGCTGCAACTACAAGATTATATTTAAGGAAAAGCAAGGAAGAAAAAAGAATAATAAGGCTTGTTGATTCGCCAAGCCAACCAGAGGGTGAATGTGTTATAAAAGTAACAAGCGATGGTGTAAAAGATTAATTATTTTAGTTAAAGAAAATTATAAAATAAAATATAAACAATGGTGTATGATAAATGTTAAATCTTGTTGGAATTGGATTGAATAATGATGACCTGACACTGCAAGCAATTTCTATATTAAAAAATTCGATTGTATATGCAGATAGGTATACAACATTTTTTGATAATGAAAGAAAGGAATTTATATCAAATATAATTAATAAACCTCTTATTGATTTAAATAGGGAAGATCTTGAAGAGAAACTTTCAATAATAATTGAAAGAGCAAGAGATGCAAATGTTTCAATAATTATAGGTGGAGATCCATTAATTGCAACAACTCACAAAATAATTTTTATAGAAGCAAAAAAAAGAAAAGTTCCGATAAAAGTTTACCACGCAACATCTATTTTATCTGCAATCATAGGTGAAAGTGGGCTTGATTTTTATAGATTTGGACAAATATGCACAATATCAAAATGGCAGAGCAATTATATGCCTGTCTCATTTTATGAAGCAATTGAAAGGAATTACAAAAACAATTTGCATAGCTTAGTTTTGCTTGATTATGATCCAACAAAAAATTCATCACTTGCACTCAAAGATGCGGTATCTATATTAGATGAAGCTGAAAAGAAATATAAAAAAGGGCTTATAAAAGATAACACTCTGCTTTTTATAATGCACAAAATTGCACTTAAAGATCAACAGAAACTTCTTGTTAATATTAAGGAAGCAAAAAAATTAAATTTTGCAAACGGTCCAACAGCACTTATTATTCCAGCTAATCTTTCGGATATTGAAAAAGAGGTAATTGAAAGTATGTACTAATAAAAGTATTTAGGGATTATTTTGCTAAAATTAGATTTCATAAGCAAGAAAGAGGTTATTGCATCAGACCAGCAAACAAAAGATATCCTTGCAAAAGGATATTTTGGATTTATGAAGGACAGACTACTTTATTTAGAATCTGAAGAGGTTCTTTATTTGATTGATGTTAGAGGTGCAACTTGTAGCTATAACAAAAAGGAATTGAGCTTTGGGAAAGTTGCAGAAAGATTTGGATTGAATGGAAAATTACTTGCAAGATACTTGACTTATAAAGATTGGCGTGATAGGGGCTTGATAATAAAAAAACTTGATTCAATACATGGCATCGGAACAAAACTACCAGAAAAAAAATATCCTTTATCCGAATTAAAGCTTAATATAAAACCAATAGAGGGATTATTCTTTCCATACGACCTTACAACAGTAATTGATGAACCTATTATAGGAAAAGAGCTTTATGAACAGTACTGGCTAGGCCAATATGGAACATATAAACTTAGCGACAGGGGTATACTAAACAAATTAGATATATATGAAACCTTGTTTCTTCTGGAAAATAATATCCTTAATATAAAAGGCTATAATAAAAGCAGTATTATTGAACTTGCTACAAAACGAAGAAATGACTTCATAAAGCTTTATCAAGTTTATAAAGATTGGAGGAGCAAAGGTTATGTTATTAAAACCGGATTTAAATTTGGAACTCATTTTAGACTTTATTTTCCTGGTGCAAAACCCATAAAAAATGATGACTGGGTGCATTCAAAACATGTTATACATGTATTCCCAAGAGATACCAAACTGTTAATTTCTGAATGGGCCAGAGCGATAAGAGTTGCACACTCCGTTCGCAAGACATTTATTCTTGCGATACCTGGAAAAAGTAGAAAAAGGAGTATAAATATAGATTTTATGTTATATCACAGAAAAAATAATAATATTGAAACACCAGATACAAGCAAGCCAAAATATGCAATGTTATCTTTAAGCGAAGAAGAAAAAATAGGGGGTGCTGAACTAAGTGCAATAATAAACGAAGCAAAAGATAAGAAGCTTGAGCTTATTATTGCAATAGCAGATAGAGAAACTGCAATAACTTATTATAAAGTAATTAAAATAGAACTTCCAAAAAGCACTTATGAATATTATGAGATTGATTGGATGCAACCATAAATAAAAATAAAATTATAACTATAAATATTTTTTTCTGCTTTCATTTTCTTATTAAATAAATTTTAAAGGTTAATACCAAAAACATTATTAATATTATTGAATTAGTAATATTGTAATATTTATAAATAAACATATTAAAAAATAAATATTTATAAAATATATAGAAATAATTTGTATGAGGATAGGTAATTTAATGGAGAAATATAATTTTAAATATCAAGGCAATGATTATATTTATTATATGAATTCTATAGATTCACAATATGCACTTATTTTATTACATGGTTATAGTTTTAATTCAGACATTTGGGATAATATTGGTTTATCAAAACTTCTTTACAACAAAAAGATACAGATGCTTGCCTTTGATGTACCAGGATTCCCGAAAAGCAGAAATAATATTAAATTAGACGAAGGAGAAATAATTAATATTGTCAAAGAATTAACTAAAGGCATTCAAAAGAAGAAAATATTATTGGGGTGTAGTGCTGGAGCTTATATTGCAGCAAAAGCAGCAGAAAACAATGATAATATTAATGCATTAGTGCTTGTAGGGCCTGTGGATATTGAAAAGATAAATTTTGATATGATAAAAGTACCTATCTTTGGTATATGGGGTTCAGAAGATAAAATTTCGGATCATGAAAAAGGCAGAGAAATTTTAGAAAAATATAATGGGGAAGTAAAGGTAATAATTGGTGCAGGACATGCTTGTTATATTAATGAGCCAAATAAATTTAATGATATAATATTAGATATATTTTCTTCTGTTTTTAAATATAAATAAATTATTTAAATAAATATTTTAGATTTATCCATAAAAGTTTAAAACCACCAATAGGTTTTGAATGCCTGGCGTTATCGCTTCGTTGATAATAACTTACAGGTATTTCAACAATCTTCAAATTCATTTTTTTTGCTTTTATATTCATTTCTGATTCTATTCCAAATTCTTTTTCGTTTATATTAAGTTTTTTAAAAACTTTTGTTTTTATTACTCTTATACCTGTCTGTGAGTCTCTTATATCCAATTTATACAATATCCTTTCAATATATGTCAAAATTAAATTTCCTATTTTAACATAATCTGGCATTACTTTTTTATCAAGCTTTGTTATTTGTCTGTCTCCTATTGCCAAATCTGCATCATTCCTAACCAATTCGACAAGCTTTTTGAGATCATTTACTTCGTATGTTTTATCTCCATCTATAAAGCACATTATATTTGTTTTAACATATTTAGACGCTTCAACACAAGCCATGCCTTTTCCATTTGAATTCTGCTTGAGCTGCATTAAATTTTTATGATTGTTTTTTATGTTTATATTTCCATTATATACAATGATTACCTTGCAATTTTTCAATTTATTTATAATATCCTTTAACACTTCTTCTATCATTGGTTCATTTTTTACTGGAATTATTACTGTAACATCACTATAATCTTTATACTCCATAAAAACACTGCTATCAAATTTAAAATTATAAACATCATTGATCAAAGTTCGAAAATTTTAATATAAATTTAATGATAATTAACAATAAATTAATAATAAATTAACGATAATATATATTTATAAAAGAAATCTATAAAAAGGCACTTTATATATAAAAATTAAATATAAATAATAAATATTGATAATATGGATATGATTAGAGCTTTCATTGCTATAGAATTGCCAGATGAAGCAAAAAGAATTCTACATAATAGCGCAAAAAATTTTCTTAAACCAATCAAAGATAATGTAAAAATAGTAGATATAAGTCAATTGCATATAACACTATTCTTTTTTGAACATGTACAAAAAGACAAACTAGAAGAAATAAAAGAACTGCTTGATAAACTTGATATGCAAAGTTTTAAGATTTCATTAAAAAGTTTCAATACTTTTGACGGTAAAAATTTACGAATAATATTTGCAGATATAGAAAATACTGATAATATAAATAAAATATATAATTATTTGCTTCCAACAGCTTCAAAATTGAATGCAGATATCAAAAAAGTTTATAAGCCGCATATAACATTAGCAAGAGTCAAGTATATAGATTATAATAATAGGAATAAATTCTTATCTATAATAAAAGAGAAACAGACATTTGAATTTGGTACTTTCACTTGCAGCGCAATCAAAATAATTGAAAGCAGATTGAAGAGCGGCAAACCAGAGTACATAGAATTATATAGAAAAAATTTAAACTAAAAAACAAAATTATAGAATTAATTTATATATTTAAAGAAAGCATAGATCATGAATATAATCGATAGTAATATATAATTTATTATCAGAAAGATTGATAATAATTTAATTATAATTTAAAAATATATAAAATCAGTGATTAAATGAGTCAATTTGGAGTACAACTACATAGAAAATCCCATACAAAGAAAGTTGGGAATGGTAAAAAGAAGATAAAATTTAGAGACAAAAAAAGAAGTGAAATAGGAAATTATTTTGTATCGACAAAACTTGCAGATGTAAAAGAGGATAAAAATAAAGTTAAGACAGTAAGAAGACGAGGTGGCAGAAGAAGTGTTGTATTGAAGCATGCGGCTTATGCTAATGTTTTAACAAAGGAAGGTTACAAAAAAGTTAAAATAAAAGGTGTGCTTGAATCAAAAGACAACAAAAACTTTGCCAGACAAAATATTATAACAAAAGGGACTATTTTAAACACTGAATTAGGTAAAGTTGAAGTAATAAACAGGCCTGGAAGAGATGGAAGCATAAATGCAAAATTAGTAGGTGCTTAAAGTGGCTATGCGTGTATATGAATGTGATGAATCAGAGGTTAAAGAATTAAAGAAGGTATTAAGCTACGATCCTTATTTAGATAATAATTTAATACCTAAAGTGCCGGAACTCAGTAATAAAGATATAGCTAAAATGACACCAGAACAGCTTAAGGAATATAAAGATAAAGAAGCAAGAGCTGCTGAATCATTGAAGAAGCTTTCAGAAGATAAACTTGCAAATGTTATCTTTGTTAGACAAGATTATGATTTAAGGGAAGGTAGAGCACTTGGAATAGAAACAAGCAAAAGCTATCTTTATTTAAAAGCGACAGATGAATTTTTAGATCTTGCAGAAGAAAAATTTAAAAGAGACTTTAAAACAATAAAAAGAACAGATCCTGAAATAGAAAAGAAATTTATAGCAATAAAAGAAGATGAAGATTCAAGGGCAAATCAAGGATTTGGATCAATCTTTGGCTGATATTTATTTGTTTTATATTATTTAATCTTTAATGGATGATTAGGAATGCATATACTAAGTGCTAATGATCTTAGTCTCAATGATATTAACAAAATATTTTTGATTGCAGACCAAATATCATCAGGGAAGTCCTTTAAAGTAAAGAAATTTTTAACGCTCTTCTTTGAAAAACCTTCAACAAGAACAAGGCTATCATTTGAAGTTGCAATAGCCCGATTAGGTGGCTCATCTTCTTATATTGATTCATCGACAACACATATGTCGAGAGGCGAAAGCATTGAAGATACATCAAAGATTCTTGGATTATACTCTGATTTTATAGCTGCACGACTTTATAATCATAAAGATATCAAAACCATGGCAGAATATTCCTCAGCCCAGGTAATCAATTCGCTTACTGATTTAGAACATCCAACACAGGCGCTTGCCGACGTCTATACAATGAAAAAATATAAAAAATTAAAAAGCGGAAAAGTTGCCTTTATAGGAGACATAGCAGCCAATACCGCAAATTCATTAATGCTTGTTGCATCAAAATTTGGCATGAAGATTAGTTTGATTGGCCCAAAAAAATATAATCCTAACAGCGGCATTATAAAAATTGCAGAAGAAAACAATAAAGATTTCAATATTAATATTACAGATTCAATAAAAGAAGGTGTAAAAGATGCGGACTTCATATATACAGATACATTTGTTAGTATGGGCCAAGAAGTAGAAGCAGAAAATCGCAAAAAACTATTTGCTCCTTATCAGCTTAACTCATCGGTTCTAAAAATTGCTCCATCAGCAAAGGTCATGCACTGCTTACCAGCACATAGAGGTGAGGAAATAACTTCTGATATACTTGACGGAAAGCAGAGCATAGTATGGGAGCAGGCAAGGAATAAATTAATAATTAATGAAGCTTTATTAGTATTCATCTCAAGCAATAAAAAATAGAATTTTATAAAATGAAATAAATATTGTTTCCTACCTTTTTCTTTTTTTTTTTCAATTACTTCTTGTGCTGTTTTATTGTTATATAAATAGGGCATATCTTGATCTGATGGATTAAATTTATATTTATTGTTTCATCCTCTTTTAAAATCTTATTTTTTATTTTAAATCAATCTAATACAAAAGCAAAAGCATGCAAGATATTTAAAGCTTTCCAGTGAGAGTATTATAGTGGTAACATGAAAATATCAAAACCTATATTACTATATAATCAAAAAGATATAGAATCGAATGTATGTAGTGAATGCGATTATGGTTATTGTGGTGGAGGCGATTGTGACGGAAATGATTGCGATTGTATATGCAGTGGCCCACAAGACAATAATATAAAAATAATAGAATTACTATAATTTTTAACAATAATTAAGTGAATACTTGAAAATATCTCCATTTGTTTATGTATTTGATTGTTGCAAGGATCAAATATGTTTATTTCATTCTCTCTCATTAAAAAAAGTATATATGAACAATATTGAGTATAAACAATTGATTAAGGATATACAAACTAATGCAGATAATGAGAGCGTAGAAAATCTAAAAAAACTAAAGTTTATAGTAAATGATAATTATAATAAAAAAGAAGCTATTAATAAAATAATTCAAACTAAAACAATTAAAGCACCAAATCCTTCAATGTCTTATATTTTATTAACTGATGAATGTAATTTTAGATGTAAATATTGTTATATTGAAAATGCACTTTCTTCAAAACGCAGTTTTATGAATGAGAATCAAGCAGACAACATTATCAAGATTATAAAGAATAATTCTAAAAATATTGATAAATATAAGATTATATTTTATGGGGGTGAACCTTTATTAAACATTAAAATTTTAAAATATTTTGTAGAACAATTTGAAGCAATCAATAAAGACAAATTTAAATTTAGTATAATAACTAATGGAAGTCTAATGAATGATGAAATAGCTAAATATTTTAAAGAACATGCTTTTGGTATCAGTTTGTCCTTAGATGGGTGGGGAAATTTAAATAAAAATAGAGTATATAAAAATAACAATGAAAGTTTTTTTGATGTAATAAAAGCACTGTCTATATTAAAACAAAATGGAATATCACCTGGAATATCTTGCACAGTAACAAAATTCAATTATCTTTTTCTTGATAAAATAGTTGATTTCTTTTATGAATTAGGTGTTAAAGCAATTGGTTTTAATATTATTCTTGATGCAACAAATAAAGATTATGCAGTTGAAGATCCTAAAATTCTTGCATATTATTTATTTAGGGGATTTACAAGAGCTCAAGAATTAAATATATATGAGGATAGGATAGGAAGAAGACGGGCAGAATCTTTATTTAATGAAATACCTAAATTTTATGACTGTCCTGCGTATGGTCAGCAAATTGCATTTTCACCAAAAGGAACCCTTGGACCATGTCAAGCATTTTTTACCGCAGATTTGTATCAAGATAAAATAGCAAACGGTTTCTTAGCTACCAAGAATCCTTTAATGTATGAATGGATAAAAATGGGCATTCCTCTATATAATGAGGAATGCTGGAATTGTCCTGCTCTTGGATTATGTGGAGGAAGTTGTGCATATGATATATATACAAAAACAGGCAAATTAGGATTTATAGATAAATATTCTTGTACAGTAATTAATGAAATATTAAGATATTTGCTAGAGTATTATTATTATAAAGAGATTAAGAAAATTGTATTAATACCTTTAAATTTAGATTATTTAGAGCACATTAAAAAACTTATAAATGATCTTAAAAAAGAAGAAGACAGTCAAATGGAGTTATATAAAATAATAGATATTGATAAATGGATTGGATACAATATAAGAAATATGGAAATGAAAAAAGGATATTTTCTTTTAGCAATAAATAATTCAATAAATGTAGTAGTGGGTTTTTCAAACGTTGTATGGAATCAAAATAAAAAGCGCTTTGAATTGGGTATTGCTATAAAACAGGAATATAGGCGCAAAGGAATTGCAACAGACTTATTAAACAAAATAATTAAAAAAATGAATGATATAAATATAAAAGAAGTATACGCATTATCAAAAAAGAAAAATACTGCTTCAATAACTTTATTGACAAAAAATAATTTTACAAAAATCGGGGAAGAAGAAGATTCATTTGTTTTTATAAATAAAATTTTAAAATAAGAAATTTAAAAGATTTATATTTTACTATTTATAATTTAATAATTTCTTATTATTGCGATATTTATTATTATAACAATTATTTAAGAATTTTTAGATAAGGTAGAATATCAAGCATTATATTATATATTTATATATTATTATATTAAATATATTAAAAATTATATTAAATATTTCAAAAATATAATTATAACAAATAACACAAAGCATTGGAGAATTGTGCTTTGATACATATTTTGCTTAATTGGTGTTGAAATGGTAAGAAAAAAGGAAAGAAAAAATGCAAAAAAAATAGAGACAAAGTATAAACATGTTGTATTAAAACCAACATATCATGTAGAAAATATTGTTGCAAGCGCAGATATGAAAGTTGATCTTGACCTTTATAATCTTGCTAAAATATCCCCAGATATTGATTATGAACCAGAACAATTTCCAGGGGCAATATTAAAAATACACGAACCCAAGGCGGCACTCCTTCTTTTCAAGAATGGCAAGGTGATATGTACAGGAGCACATACAAGAGCAGATGTTATTAAAGCTGTGTCGCAGGCAGTTGCATTGGTTAATAAATATAGGAATATGTTGAAGCTCAAACAAATATCGCCTTCACATAATTAATATTAACAATAAATTTGTGATTATAAATGTACGAATCACAATCATATAATATATCATTCAAACCTGAGAGTATAGATGAAATTATAGGTAATAAAGAAGCAATATCACAAATAAAAAAATTTGCATTAGATATAAATAATAATATAAGACGCAGACCACTTATGATTTATGGACCTTCAGGAGTAGGCAAAACAACTATAGTTAATCTTATTGCCAAAATATTCAAATGGCATATTGTTGAACTAAATGCAAGTGATTATCGAGATAAAGAATCAATAGAAAGACTATTGACCGCTGCATCACAAAGTAGAACATTGTTTGGCCAAAAAAACCTCATATTTCTTGATGAAATTGATGAACTTTCTACTAAATTTGATAAAGGGGCATCATCTGCATTAATTAATTTAATAGTTAATTCAAAAAATCCTATAATATTTACAGCAAATGATGTATGGAATAAGAAGATAACATTTTTAAGAGAGCGCACAGAGCAGATAAAATTTAACAGTGTGCATATAGATGAACTTTCACAGTTTTTGACAAAAATTGCAGACAAATATAATATAAAAACAAGTAAAGAAATAATAGACCATATCTCAAATCATTCGAATGGCGATGTAAGAAGTGCAATATCGGATCTGTTTGTACTAAATAATGCACCATCATCATACACGGAGGTTATTGGAGTAAGAGATAGAAAAATAGATATATTTACAACTCTTGATAGAATTTTTTTTGCGAATACTTATTCTGCACCACTTATCGCAATTCAAAATTCAGATGTTGAAAATTCGATGCTTATGCAGTGGATTGATGAAAATATAACTAATAGGTATAATAATATTGATGAAATATCTGCTGCATATAAAATGCTATCACTTGGCAGTATGTTTTTTAATAGAGCATCAAAGATCCAATATTATGCATATTGGAGATACACAAATGTTTTTATATCAAGTGGTATTGCACTTTCAAAGCATTCTTATCCAAATAAATATAAAAGATATTCATTTCCAAAGAGAATTAGTGAATTAAGCAAATCAAAAGAATCTAGAAATAAGCTGTTTGAAATTGCAACACATTTAAGACGCAAAATACATATAGGAACATTTAGAATTATGAATAATGAAATAATTATGATAGCATATATGATTAGAAATGCACTTCAAAATAATAAAGATGATGATAAAATTTATTCTTGTTTTGAAAGAAATTTTAATATTGAAGAAAAGCAAATTAATTGGCTGGTAAAAAATGTTTATTAATTTTTAATTTTGTATTCTATTTGTATATTTATTTATATATTTATCATATTTTATAAATTAAAATTTCTTTATATTTGTAACACCAAGCAATTCTAAAAGATTTTTTAATACACTTGTAATATAAAATTTGTTAATTCTTACACTTGCTGCTGATTTATGTCCACCAAAAGAGTATATATTTTTATTAATACTTTTAAGTTTTTCAAAAGTTTTCATTATATCAATATAATCTAAAATATTAGAGCTTATTCTTAGAGAAATATAGTTTCCATAATGCACTATTGTAATATTTGAACCATTAAGAGATTCTAGATTATCATGGAGTTTTGTACTAAATCTTCCAGGTAAAGGAAAATCTTCTTCAATTCTTTCAACATGATTAAAGTCAAGAACAAATATATTAGTTCCATTATATCCAGTATAATGTCGTATATATTTTAATGAAGAATTAAGAGCCTCTTCAAATATTCTTGTTGAATGAATAAACATCATTTTCAGTTTACTCTCATCTTCTATATTACCTAATGTTTTTTCTATGCTAAATGATTGTGCCTTTCCAGTTAAATAATCAAGAACATTGCTAATTTTTTCCGCTTCTTTATCGTTTATATCAGCATATATACTATGATCACCTATAAGTGATGCACTCATAAGTTTATCAATAATCTTAATGTTATTACCTATAATTATTTTTGCAAGCACACCTACAAGAAAACCTGCAGTATAATTTGAATCTCCAGAATAATTCCAAGGATTTATATATTTTGTTAATTTTGAAACTGGAAAGCGCTCATAAACCGGATGATGATCAAGAATTATAATATTATAATTATTAGCAAGTGAAATTGTATCTTCACTCTCAGGTGTTGTACCAAAATCTATTATAATCACTGTAGGTTTTTCAACCGTAGTATAAAGTTCAAATAAAACTGTATCTTCATAAAATTCTTCCATACTGTATTTAATGCTTTTATTTAATCTCCAAAATATGGATAAATTTTCAATAGATGAATATTTTTGACCAAATAGTACAACAAGCGCTTTATAAAGTGCAAGTGCGCCGCTCGAACCATCGGAATCATTATGAAATCGTATGATTATTGGGGCGCCAGTAATAGCATGCTTAATAATGATTAATGCAATTTCTTTTAAATCTGAAAGCATATTGACTGTTAATTTATTTAGTATATTATTTTTTATATTTAAATCAGAACTTTTCTCATCATTGATAAACGTTGAAATATTTTCAATAAATTTTTGGATTATATCTTCATACTCTACTTTTGTTACTTTGTTGTAATCTTTATTAGATATAATATCAAAATTCTGTTCTTGGACTCGATATTTTATTTTTGCATATAAATTTAGTTTTATATTACTTTTAAATTTAGTTATTTTTAAATCTACATTTTTGTTTATGTTTGTAGGTATCACTGTATAAATATATCCCTCTTTATATAAATTCTTAATTCCTGTAATAATATATTCTTCAATATCATCATCCATAAAAAACACGAAAAAAGATTATGTAATGTTTGGTGCAATAAAGTTTGTTGTATTGGTTATGTTTTGGGGAATTCTATATATTTTTAATATATTTATAGTATTAGAACATATCCCACGTAATGTTGTATTATATACACTATTGCATGTGCTTGTATTTAATTCTTTAAGAGCAATAGACATAACACATATAGATCCTGCGCTTGAGTTTCCAAAAATATTACATCCAATAACATTCTCACTTTCAATTGCATTATGAAAATTATACAGAATATAACAACTTTTAATTATGGTATTTGTATTATTTTTACATGCTAGCGTTGCATTTGACGCATTATAATTTATATTAATTAATGGTGGCGGCTGGTGTGGTGTTAATTTATAGAGACATTCATTTCTATAAATATTTGATATTATAGAATTACATGTTGATGAATTATTTTCTATTTCAGCAAGCTTATAATAGCAATAATCTCTTGGAGTCGAATTCAAAAACATTTGATAATTAGTGAAATTTATTTGACTGAAGTAAGAAGTAGAGGTAATATTGTTTATATTTTGCTGCAATGTATTTGATGATGAATTATAATTTATAAGAGTTAATATATCAGAGAAACTTGTAGTATTACTTAGATAAGAGCAATCATTTGCAGATTTATTTTTTATAGCAAGATTAAGATAATATAAATTATTGCATGTAATTGCATCTGTTTTATTTTGTATTTTTGAACACGCACTTAAATTTGAGAAATTTTCGGACTTTGAAGCTGCATATAAACAAAAACTACTATAAGGTTGTTGTATAGAACTACATGCACTATAATTTTTTGTTTTGTTTATAACTGCTAATTTGCAATTAATTGAATAATTATAACTGGAATTTAGTTCATTGCATTGTGTGATATTGTTGTTTTTTAATGCTACATTATAGATACAGTTGATTTTTGTATTACCTGCTAAAGTGCTATTGCAAGTAGTTGTATTATCTGATTGTATAGCAATAGTTTCAATACATTTAGAATAATTTGATGAATATCCACACTTAGCTGCTACACTGCTCCTAATAACCACTGTTGTTGAACTATTAAGAGTGCTTATATAATAAAAAATAGCAATAATTACTAACATAAGAAAAGCAAACAAAATAATATTTTTTTCTTTATTTGTTAGTCCACCTATTAATGATTTAATCTTTTCCTGCGGTGTTTGTTTTGCACTTGTTATATTTTGCATCTGATTTACCAATTATGCCACCTCATTTGAAAGTATTGAAAAACCTCTTGCAGTTATTATATAAGAAGCAATTGTTTTGCTATGTGCCGCTCCTCTAATTTTTAATATTTCAAGGGTAAATTCGCGCCTTATACTTTCAATACCTGCATAAAGCATTATAACTCCATCAAATATATAGAATTCCGGCTGAAATACTAACTCTTCTCGAGAAATTGATGAATTATCAATTGTAAAGAATGCTGTTATATTATAATTATGTAGCAATGTAATTAGTACAAAAATGCTTTTTCTGTATACCAAAATATTCTCGTTTGAAGCAATAAATTTAAGCAAAGAAATTGAATCAATAACTACACATTTTGGATTAAAACTTTTAATTTCTTCTTCAATTCTATTGACAATGTTTTTAAAAGTTAAAAACATATCATTGCCATCTGCTTTTGTAAAATTAAGCATTATATCTATATTTATTATTTTTATCACTTTGTTTTCAATTAGTTTGTCTATATCATCTTGATCTGAAAATGCATCTTTTACATTATCTATAAAATCCTCTACTTTTTGTTCAAATAAAATTATTAAACCAGGATTGCCTTTAATTGCATTCCTATAAATAATTTCAAAAGCCATCAATGTCTTCCCACATCCAGGGCTACCGGCTATGAGCACCTGATTTCCATAAGGCATTCCATTACTTAGCATTGAATCAAATCCAAATATGCCAAATTCAAATCTGTTTCCATTATTAGTTCTCATTAAATCAACTTGATCTCAAACTTCAATTATCAATTCATATTACAGGTGTATATTATAATTTATTGATTTAATTTGTAACAATATACACATTAATATATATTTAATAATATATGGCAAAAATATAATAATATAATAATATAATATTATGTTTATATATATTTATATGACATTTGTATTTTTGTTTTATTGATGTACTAAATATTATTAAACTGGGATTTAAATGATGAAAAATATTATTTATATAGGAATTATTATTTTAATAATATCAATGCTGCTGTTGCTATATGAAAGTAGCTTATTATCTAGTAATAATTTAGTCGGTGGAATTTCAAATATTACAGTAGTAAAGAATTTTAAAATAGAAAGCAATAGCTTTGTATCTTATCCTGTAGTATTTAATACTTCAGCTCCTTTGACAAGTATAATAGTATCTAAATCAAAGATTAATTTTTATTTTATGAGTAACAGTGCATTTTCAGAATGGAAGGCGGATGTTGACAATGGCATTACAGGTTTATCAAGTGCTAAAAGATTAGAAAACAGTGGTGTCTATTATATTTTCAATAATATAACAAATGCAACAATGCCCATAGGACTCGTGCAAAATATAACAACAGTTCCAATATTTGCTTCAAACACTTTAGTATTAAATGCTGGAAATTATGAAGCCGTAATAGATAATATGAAAGGAAGTGCTTCATTATCAAAAATTGTAAATGTGAGCTTTATTTACATTCCGCCAATAACAAATGCCACACTAAATAATCCCGCTTTTAGTAATTTGAAGAATTTATTAAATGAAAGTATGTGGTTTGGCGGGGCTTTCTTCGTAGTTTTTTTAATAGGATTAGCCTTAATTATATATGGGCTTCTAAAAAATCCAAAATCAATTACTATAAAGACAGAAGAAGGTAAAGAACAGATAAGTCTTTCCGATGTCAATAAACTTTATGAAGGAATAGAAAAAAAGTATAAAAAATATAAAAATAGGCGTATAAGCGGAAAAACAAATATAAAAGATAGGGTAAAAAGCAAAACAAAGAAAACCAAAAATAGAAAATAGTGGAATATAACAAATAATATATAATTATTGATATTATTATATTTATATTATAGTTAATATTATATTAACATTATATTTATATTATAATTAAATAATTTATAAAAAGAAATAGAGAGTTATATGGATAATTTGAAAATAAAAATAGCAGGGGAAATTTCGCTTTCAGATAGTCCTGGAAGTGCGATGAAGAAATGGAGGGAGCTATTTGGGATAACACAGATAGAACTTGCAAAAACAATAAAAGTTTCAACCTCAACAATAAGTGATTATGAAAGCAATAGAAGACTTAGTCCTGGTGTTGCAGTTATTAGAAGATTTGTTGATGCATTATTTTTAATAGATGAAGAAAAAGGCAGCCTTGTAAAACAAAATCTTGAACGTTTCGCGACAGAAAGTGGACCAGAAAATCCCACATATAAACTACATGATTTTGTAGCACCTATCAGTGGAATGGACTTTAGTAGAATTATAGAAGGAAAAATAGTGGCTAATCCAAATTACATTGATAATATCAAACTTTTTGGCTATACAATTATAGATAGTTTAAAAATTATATTAGAAATGTCCCCTTCTGAATATCCAAAGCTCTTTGGCTCAACAACTGAACGTGTCTTTATCTTTGAACATGTATCGTCAGGAAGGTCACCAATGGTTGTAATAAGAGTAGCACCAATAAAACCAAGGCTTGTAGTATTGCATAATATAATAAATGTAGATAAACTTGCTATAAAGATAGCCCAAGTTGAAAAAATACCTTTAATCACTACAAAACTTGATATTAAAAGCATAGAAGAAAGATTAAACAAAATATAATATACTATATATTTTTCTCTATTTTTCAATAGTTTGTTAAATAAGGCAGAGAAGAATTTATTATAATATTATAAATTTCAGCACTTAAAATTATAATATAATAAATATTATATAATAAATAAACATCATTATTAATATCCCAAATAATAAAGGAGGTATTGCAGGCAGTGGCTTTCTGTATTTGACTTGTATTAAAAATGTTAAAATTAATCCAATAGTCCCACCTATTACAATAAATAGGCTAAAAAGGAAACTTTGATATACAGCATAAGCAGATACAGCTACAACAAGCGGCAGAGCCATATCACCATTGCCTAATGCTCTCTGGCCATATATAGGAATATAGCCTTTTTTATCAATAGTGTTGAGTATTTTAGGATATTCTTTTAGCTTTTTCTTGTGCTCCTCATACTGTTTTACTTCGTTGCTCTTTAGTTCACTTTTTGGTACGGCTTCCGCTTCACCTACTGCAACAAGCAAAGCAAGATTCATATCCATTGCTGCTTGACCCATTGTTATCATATACTTTGTTATAAATACCATTATGAAATCATAAGCGGCTAACAGAAACATCAAAATTATTACAAGATAAAAAGGCAATCCTATCCCGATAATAACCCCCAAACCTATACACATAATCATTGTTGCAATATTTCTAAAACCTTTATATTTTCGTTTGAACAAATATGTTAAAACAGCCAGGATTAAAGAAAGAAAAAACACAAGCATAAAATTATTTATAAATATCTCTAATATAAATCCAAAGAAATAAAAAGAGCCTATCAATACAGCAATCGCTTCAAATATAAAAAGCAGCTTTTTTCCTTTGATGCTCTTAAATAAAATCACAATTATGAGAGCAATAAATGCAATTGTTATAATATAATAAATAGGGCTGTATACACTTGATGAGGTTTGATAACTCTGCAGTTGAACCAAGCTCAATCCATTATAGATTTGGGTTGCAATTAAGATGCCAAAAAATTGCACGATAAGAAACATCACAAGAATTTTTAAATCTTGCCTAAAATCCAATGCTCTCAAATCCATACTAAAACCTTATATTATAATTTTATTATTGGTGTTAAATTTGCTAACCCTAATTTTTGAAGCAAATGTTCTGGATCACTATAATATTCCATAACCGCTTCACTAATACTTTTCATATCTCTAATACCATGCTTATTAAGCTGCTCAATTATTCTTGCGCGAACTACCTCTTCTGCAAGTATGTCTGTTGGAGGAACACCAATTACTTTTGCGAGTGCATCCCTATATGTTACACTTGGTAATATTGGCGATGCAGAATTTGTTTTATAATCATATTTGTAAAGATCTGATATAAGTGTTTGAGTTCCTTCCATTCCTGAAACTTCAGATATCTGCACAACCTTTCTTGAAGGTATGCCCTTTTTATATACCATTGATATTACCATAAGCACATCAATAACATTAAGTACATCTCTTGGCACGTTCATAGGCGAATGTTCGAGCCTTGTTATTATATCCCTTGAAGATGATGCATGTATTGTGCCCATCGAAATCTTTCCTATGTTCATTGCAGTTATCATATCATTTGCTTCTGCACCTCTAACTTCTCCTATAATAATAATGTCTGGCCTCATTCTTAGGGCATTTTTTACCAAATCTATCATTTCCATATTGTTGCTTGTTTCTAATCTTACAGTATTATCATGGGTGCTTGAGTTAAGTTCATATGTTTCTTCTATTGTGACTATTCTTTTATCCGGCCTAAAAAATGAGAATAATGAATTAAGCATTGTTGTCTTTCCCGAAGCTGGTATACCACCTATCAAAATATTTGCCGGCTTGACTCTAAATCCATCAGTATAAAGCCAAAGCCTTGCCGCAATATTATAATCAATTGTATTGTTGTTTATTAAATCTATTATACTTAACGGTTCTCTCCTAAAATTTCTTATTGTTATATCATAACCAAGCGGAGATTCTACAATATTTGCCCTACTACCACTAGGCATATGTATATCCATTATGTTACCATTTGAGCTCCAATTTGTCATATAAAGCTTTAATTTATCTACGAATTTGTTCAACTCTTCTTTACTGTTGAATCTAGAAGATAGTTTACCAAATCCTTTTTTCGAATCATAGATAAAAACATTTTTAGTATTATTTACCATTATATCTTCAACATTCTGCGCATTCAAGAAATCTGATATTGGCTTAAGATCATTTATATCATTGATTATTTCTTCAATATCTGCGGGGGATAAACTCGAAGATATATCACGTGCAGTTTTTTTAATTATTTCTCTTCTTTGCTCCTCATCAGTTACTTCAACGAATTTTCCTATAAGCTGCTTAAGTATAAGTTCTTCAATATTAGTAAGTCTGCTATCCATAATAATCACAATATAATAATAAACAAAATCCTGAAAGTTTTATATTTAATTATTTTATATTATAATAAAAATATAACAATATTAAAACGCAGAAATATAAAGTTTATCTTTTATTTTGGCTTTCGTTTCTGACTATTTTTATATCTAAAAAGAAAAAGCAGAGAGAGGAAGTGGGGCAAAGCCCCACATACCCATTTAACTGGGCAATGACCAATCTGTAGAGTCACTTCCGCTGATTTTGACATTGACTTTGAATTCGCGATCTATACCTTCACTATGAAGGATCTTGAATGCAAGTGCATCATACTGCACTATGCTCAAGACGATTGCATACAACGTCTCAACCAACTCTGTTCCTCTTACTACTGCATTTTCTCTTACTTCTTGATCCATTTCCTCTAATATTGTACCATAAATTTTTGCAACAATTTGCGCAAAATCCATAGCCAATATTTCATCCAATCCATTAGGTTTTTCGTTTTCCATTTACTCACTTTTTTGCCTATTTATATAGCGCAGGCAAAGTCATCTATATGACACGCTCCTCAATTTATTATTAAATGAAAAATTATATATACTTTACTATATATTTATTTACTTTATTACATTAGTGGAATAAATTAGAAATGTTTAAATACTTTGTTATTGTAATAAATATTGGGGTATGAAAATACCTTTCCAATACGGAAGGTCTTCATTTCCATGAAGACTCACTTTGCAGGGTATCTTTGATACCCTGCATTACCTATTTATGCTGTACCTACAACCGAATTAACAATAAACTCAGGTGAATAAGGCACTATTGCATCATACATTTCACCAATACCTAGAAAAATTATAGGAATTCCAACTTCATGCGCTATTGAAATTGCATTGCCGCCTTTTGCATCGCAATCTAATTTTGTTAATATAATACCATCAATTTTTATAAATTTATTAAATTCTGAAATTTGATTTATAAGCGCACTTCCTGCTGTGCTTTCACCAACAAAAAGAATTATATCCGGCTTTGAGACTCTTACTATTTTCTGCATCTCATTTATGAGATTCTTGTTTGTATCCTGCCTGCCTGCGCTATCAATAAGTACTACATGTAAATTATGACTTTTTGCAAATGCTATTGCATCAAATGCAACGCTAGCCGGATCTGATCCATAATTATGTTTTATTACCGGAACACCAACCTTATTCGCATGATAAACAGTTTGTTCTATGGCTGCTGCTCTAAATGTATCACTTGCGGACATACATGAACTCAATCCATTTTTCTTAAGCATATATGCAAGCTTTGCAATTGTTGTTGTTTTACCTGTTCCATTAGGACCTAAAAACAAGACTTTTACAGGTATTTCATTTGAAGATATTTTATTTTTTATGAATTTTATCAAATCAACCCCAGCATCATTTCTATTTAATATATTATAAAGCGACTGCTTTATAACATCCATTAATTCATTTTGCATATTCCTTGCATTAAATTTTGATGATTTGAGGTTTATATGCATCTCTTCTATAAAATCATTCGTTGTATCGTATGAAACATCTGATTTTAAAAGTAATAATTTTATATTTTCTAGAAAATTATCAATATCATTATCATTAAGTGTTATTGATTTAGTAATCACACCTTTTATTTTTGTTGATAACGAAAGCTTAATATTAACATTATTATTTTTATTATCTGGGGCTTTGACTACATCACTTACTTTATTTTTATTTTGGATTGAATTTGTATTTAGAGTTGATGTGTTTTCTGGTTTAGAAATAGATTCAATATCAGATTTTCCGTTTGATTCTGTTTTATTAGAGTGTACTTGAATATTTTCACTGCTTTCATCACTTTCTTTTTGCTTATTTGATTCTTCTTTTTTCTTTTCTTGTTTCTCTTCTTGATCTTTTGATTCTGGATGTTGTTCTACCTCCTGCTCTTTTTTTTCTTCAATTTTCTCCTCTACCTCTTTCTTTTCTTCTTCTTCTATTTCCTTTTTAGAGAATATATTAACTGCTTCAGCCAGCTTCTTTTTCAAACCTTCAAACATACTAAAACCTTAAGAGGTTAATACATTTAATTTATTCATCTGAAATGACATATCAAATAATGCTGCTTCTATTTCTTTCTTGTTATTATTTAATTTCTTCAGCTCATTATTTGCTTTATTTATATATTTACTTATGATTCTTTTAGTATTTTCAGCATCAACCTCAACGAAAAAAGCACTACCAACTCCGACAATAAATTTATCGTTGTTTATTATTTTTGATGGTATAAATATACTTTCTCCAACAAATGATAATATTTCCTTGTCTTTTATTATGTCTGCATTCTCAATTGATTCCTGGGCTGTGTAAAGCATATTTAAATGCTCTGTATTGTCATTAATCCTATTTATTATTGACCTATATTCATTGCTATATAGCTCCTGCATATATTTAAATTCTGCAATCATTTTATCTTTATCTGCTTTACTCATATTTTTATAAGCATTAACATCTTCCATATTATCATCTTTATTTTCTTTTTTATTTTTAAGCTTGCTTTTTTATTTCTTTTATTTCTATCTCATATTTTTTGATTTTTGACTTGCTTCCAAGTTTTGTGACTGCTAATGCAGCAGCATGTTTCTCACTTTTTGCATCTACAACAATTTCAAAAGTTCTTTTATTAGCTTTTCCTAATATACCTCTTAATACATATTTCATATCAACACCTTATTTATTTTAAAAATTATTTTTATTATTTTTATATTATTTCTTATTATTATCCCTTACTGTTATTACTTTATTTTTTGTTTTATTTGATATCATTATATTTATTAGTTATCTTTTTCTAAAGCTTCCATTATTCTACCAAGCTCAAAACCTGTTGTATCTTCCCCAATTACAACACCGTATGAATTTGCTGCTATCGAAAGCCCTATACCTAAAAACCCAACATTTGCGGTAGTCCTTACAGATTCAAAACCTGTTAATTTATCTATGCGTTCTTTCTGTTCATCGCTCGTTTCATTGTTTATCAGCATTCCTTTGTTTGTAATCACATTATTCGCGCCAACTGTTTTAAACATTCCTATTTGTTCTCTTATAACTTCAACATCTAAAACATCTTCCATCTGCTTTACTGCCTCATTGCTATATTCAGGGTTTACTATTGCAACCTTATCATTTACAAGCACATTGTTGCCTATTGCATTAAGATTTGATTTTATTATTTCTATATGCATATCAATATTTTGATTTTTTTGTTGTACTACTTCATCCTCTTCAAACAAATTTGACAGAATTATACCATTACTGTTGGCTCTTGCTAAAATACCTATAAGCGATGTATCATAAAGATTTAGGATTATTGGATTAACATGCATTGTTTTGCTTATTAGTTCAACCTTGCTGCTTTCAATTGCACTACTCATGAAAGCATATTTGTCTGTTGGGACTACATAAGCACCTATAAAACTACCACCAACTACCCTGCACTTTAACATATCCATAAATCATCAAACCTTCTTACTTTTTAAACTAATATTACAATTATTTATTATACATAAATATAATAAACTTTTTTATTCTTTATCGGCAAATTATTTAAATTAACTTAAAAAAAAGAAAAAGAAAACAACAATAATAAAATATAACAAAACAATAATAGAAAAAAATAAAAAATACCAAAGTATGTTGGTGTATATTTATTATATATTATATTCTTTATTCTATATTTTTTACTCCTTTTGAACCTCTTTTGTTTTATTCTTTGATTTTTGCATCTTTTTGTTCTTTTGCACTCTTTCATACATATAATATGCTGCTATTATTACTGCAACTACTATAATCAGTCCGATTCCTCCAACGTTTGATCCTTTACTTGAACTACTGCTTCCTTCTACAGTTGCATAATAATTGTTTGTACTATAATATTCCTGTTTAAGATTTCCGTTTGGCTGAGACCATTGTGAATAGAGTGTTATAGGGTAATTTCCAATATTACCAGAAGTATCAACACTTACATAAAATGTTATGTTTGTAGATTGTCCTGGAAGAAGATTATTGATATATTGATTTGAATTTATTGGTGTTATTGGATAAGTACTTTGAAGTGTTATAGACATTCCTTGAGCTTTTTCATCCCCTATATTTTTAATTTCAAAAGTTATAGGTGTATATGATGCACCGATGTTTAAATTGCTATATACTTTTTCTATACTAATAACAGCGCTTGGAGAAATGTATATAGGTAAATTTTCCTCAATACTTGTTTTATTCTGATAATTTGAATATAAATAACTTATATTTTCTGGAAGATTGTATTTACTTAATGAAGCATTTTTATTTGCAGTTACAAATAACTCTTCTGGAACAGATGAAGATGGAGGAAGAGACGGTATAAAGAAACTTGATATACTTCCAACACTTATCACATTTGTATTTTCAAATGATATAGTAACATTCTTTGCTTCACCCATTCCTATATTTTGTATTAGTAAGCTTATAGTTTGATTTGCTCCAGGATAAAGATTTTGTGGAACTCCTGAATTTGCATCAACAACAATATTTGGTTTGTTTATTATAATAGAAACCTGCCCAGATATTGGTGTATTTGTAATATTTCCTTCTTCGCTTGTATAAATTATATTTCCATTTAAGCTGTATGTTCCATTTGAAATTGTTTGAATAGGCAGCAATTCTGTAGGTAGTTGGATTGTTTGACCTGCTTGCAATACACCTATCATAAATTCATTCTGAATTGGTATCTCAAAATATTTTGAATTGTTGATCTGCAATGTTATATTATATATTGGTGCAGTCCCTGTATTTGTGAGATCTAGATATACGCTTGATAAAGTTCCAGGTTGGATAGGTTGTTCTGGTGATACTGTTAATTGAATATGTGGTTTTCCATAAACATAAAAATTAATAGGCATTATGGATTCTGCTGGGACAGTTTGGCTATATTGGGCTGATGTAGAAGTCGGCGCCTCATAATTAGCAACAACATCTATTGTGTATTCACCTGATGAAAGTGTTGATGGGATATGAAGTACATATGTAAAGAAGTCATAACCTAATCCGCCATATTGCCCGCTTCCTATTGTGTCAATAAGAGATGTACTTGATGGAGACACTTTTATTATCGGATTTGATGCTTGAAGCTGCAAATTTACGCTTTGCAATGCCGCAGAATAAGAATTGAAGAGTTGAAAAGTTAAAACAACATTTTCTCCTGCAACTATTGTTTGTGGTGTTGTATTTAAATTAATTATCGACAGTGCACCATTTGGTGATTGAAGTGCTGTTTGTGCATTTATTGCATTAGGCATTAGCAATAGGACACCTAACAGAACAAAAATTATTACTTTATTTTCCAAAAAATATTTTATCTGCATTTATACCACTTTTATTTTTTATAATATTAATATAATTTATAATTATGCAATTGTCCTTTTTAGGGAGTTAATTGCGAGCACAACCATTATTATTGCAAATACAATTAATATACTAAAATCAAATATAACTAAATTTAATGGATAATAACCATTCATCATAACATAACGCATACCATTTGTCGCATAAGTCAGTGGATTTATTACACTAATAGGATAAAGCCATGATGGAAGAGCACTTGTTGGAAAAAAAGCTCCTGATATAAACCATAATGGCATAATAAGCGCATTTGATACTATTGTATATACTTCCTGTTTATCTATTCTTGACGCTAAGAGAAGTGTTAATCCACTAAATCCAATCGCTACAAATAGAACTAAACCATAAATCCATACTAAGCCAAATAATCCCATAGCTATACCACCGCCATCAAGAACGCCTATAATTAGCGCAATAGTTGCATTTAGCATTGCTAATGTTATACTATAAAAAATTTTGCTCATTATTATTGACTTTCTATCAATAGGTGTTATAAGAAATGATTTAAGATTACCAAGCTGCTTATCACTTATTAATGATAATCCACCACCAAATAATGTACCAAAAACTGCAACCATTACAATAATTCCTCCTATAAGGAATGTTTTGTAACTCGCACTTGTTGCGTATGTTGGATTGATGAATATGCTTGTAGTGCCAGTGCTTGAAGAACTGCTTACTGCAGATGCAGTTGCACCAAACTGTTGTGTCAATGATTGAATAACTTGCAGAGATGAGCCTAATTCAATAGGATTATTATCATAATAAATATAGATACTCGGACTTCCATAAGGAAATGAAGGTAGTACAACCATCACTAAGGTTGCATTGCCGTTGCTCAACATTTTCAATGCTTCATATTGATTTGTTTGAGCTACAATATTTAATGAATGAGATGCAGTAACATCACTAATAAATTGATAGGAAAGAGGATTTTGCGCATAATTAACGATAGCAATATTTGTCTTCGCAGCACTCATACTTCCTAAATTTCCAAGCAGTAATATAAAAGTAAGAGGAAATATTATTGATCTAATTATATTTGTACGGAGATGACTTCTGAATATTTGCATCTCTCTTATATACAATGCTATTGAATCTTTCCAAAAGTGTGACATTATAATCCCTAAATATATTTTATGAAATTTTTTGTTATCCTACTATCTAAAACCTCTTAACAAATTTTGTTTTCATCTCCCCAGTTGTGTCCCGTGTCTGTTTCCCAGTCAGCTTAAGAAATATATCATCTATTGTAGGAAGGTGTACCCCAAATGACATTACTGGAATCTTTGAATCTTGAAGCACTTTTGATATTATACCTATAACCTCTAATGGTTCTTTAGTTACATTTGCTGTTATCTTATCCGCTGCAATATTAACTTCTGCTTTCATATGTTTTTTAATAATCTCTGCAATCTGTTTTATGTACTGCTCCTTTGCTATTATATCAAGTATATAGCCACCAGCAAGTGCTTTCAATTCTGATGAAGTTCCCATCGCAATAATATTACCATGATCTATTATTGCAATCCTATCACAAAGGGCATCTGCCTCTTCAAGATATTGTGTTGTAAGAAGCACGGTTATACCAAGTCTTGCAAGACTTTTTATATGATCCCACATCTTTACTCTATTTTGGATATCAAGACCTGTTGTTGGTTCATCAAGTATAATCAATTTAGGTTCATGTATTAACGTCTTAACAAGCTCAAGTCTTCTCTGCATACCGCCAGAAAAAGTACCTGCGCGCTTATTTGCAAATTCAGTTAATTCAGCTTCTTTAAGAGCGTTTTTTATCCTTTCTTCAATTATATCATTATTTAAATGATACAACTTTGCAAACAACATAAGATTTTCTTTTGCAGTAAGATCTGATTCTACAATTGTTTCTTGAGTCATTAAACTTATTATTTGCTTTATCTCTTTCCCCTTTTTTCTATTATCCATTCCATTTACATAGATTTGGCCACTTGTCTGGTCAAGGACGCCTAAAATTAAATTTAATATTGTTGTTTTTCCTGCACCGTTTGGACCTAAAAGTCCAAATATCTCACCTTTTTTAATATTAAAGCTAACATTATTAACTGCAGTAAAGTCACCAAATTTTTTAACAACGTTTTTTATTTCTAACATTTCCATATTCTCACTTCATTATATTTTTTAATCTTATAAAGATTTCTTTAAAATTTCTATTTATTTCAAGAAGTGTATCATCGCCCTTTTTTGTAAGCATATAGAAATTCATTTTTTTGTGTTTTTTATTTAATTTTATATAACCTCCTTTCTGCAATGTAGATATTATATTATAAACGTCATTTTTTAATTCAGATTTATCAGATATGAAGTAGTTAAGGTGCTGAAAGTTAGAAAGTATCTTTATAATTGCATATGGATGTATTTTGTGCTTCTTGATTATTTTAAGTATAACAATTTTTAATACAACTTTCTTCATTTCATTATTGAGATAGGATAATTTACTTTTGCACTCAATATTACTGTTTATTTTCTTAGCATTATGACCTGCCATTTTTTCACTCAGTTATAATAGCACATATCTAATTAATTAATTTGATAGTTTAAATTAAAACTAGTTTAAAATTAAACTAATTAGTATATATATGAACGAAATAACTATTTAAATCTTGTGTCTAATTAGTCTTTGTTGATAATACCATTATTGCTAATAAATTAAAGGTGATAGATTGATGTATAAGGTATTTCTACAAGAGCAAATGAAATACATACTGCACTAACAATACAAAGGAATAAAATAATCTATATCTTATTTATAATTTGTGTTTCATATATTATTAATAAAATTACAGTAAAAAATAGATATAAAGTGATACTATGTTCGAAATAAAGATAGATGATGCAAAATATTGGAAAAGCTGTGTAGATTCTATAGTAAATCTTGTAGACGAAGGTAGCTTTAAAATAACAAAAGAGAATATATCATTAAGTGCAATGGATCCTTCAGGAATAAGTATGCTTATGTTTTCAATACCAAATAAAACATTTTCGAAATATGATATTGATAAAGATATAACTATAGGATTAAATATTGATAATTTTGCGAAGATTTTATCAAGTGCGAGAAGTGATGAACAGCTTGTTATGAAAGAAAATAATAATAAACTATCAATAGAATTCATCGGCCCAAATGGAAAAAGAAGATATAAGTTACCACTTATAGACACAAAAAAAGAAAGTGATAAAGCACCAAAAGTTGAATTTGAATCAATAATCGAAATGAAAAGTGAGATGTTTAAGGAAATATTAAAGGATGCAAGCTTACTTTCAAGTTATATAGGGTTTAAAGCAGATAAGAATTCATTTGCAGTAACCGCAAAAGGAGATGTTGGTGAACTTGAAGAAGAACATTTAGGTAGTACTGATGCAATAAAGAAAATAAATATAATAAAATCTTCATCTGCTACATTTAATCTTGAATATCTCGAGAGAATTGTGAGTGGATGCCCATCTGAATCATCACTTGAACTTTCACTTAAAACAGATGAACCAATCAAAATTGATTACAAAATAGGAGATGCAAGCTTCTCATATTTCCTTGCACCATATATGGAGAGCTAAAAAGAATAAAAATAAAAATAGATAGTGATATGTGATGGTATTTTTAGTTTTTATAGCACCCAAGAATTTTACTGATGAAACATTATCAAATATAAAGCTTTTCTTTAACAAATGGGGTATCGATTATAAAATAGCAAGCTATTCAAAGGGAGATTGTGAAGGTGCACATGGTGCTGTATACAAACAAGATGTTAATGCAAATAAAGTATACGTAATGGATTATGAGGGTATTGTATTAGTTGATGGCAAGGGTATTGATGAATATAAATTATATGAATACAGGCCATTGCTTGATTTACTCTCGCAATTCAACAACCTAAAAAAAGTTATATGTGCAGTAGGTAATGCTTCTACTATCTTAGCAAGAGCCAATATTATACAAAATAAGAAGATTGCGGTTCCTAAAAACGAAGAAATTATTAGATTAATTTTATTGTTTCATGGTATACCATCACAAAATAACATAGAATTTTCTGATAATATTATAACAATAAATAGCAAGAAGGTTGGGGAGTATATTTATGAAATGCTGAAGCACATAAATAAGATTTAATTATTAATTTATAATTACTAAAAATAATAAAGGGAACTACCTAATTAATATGTATATATAATATAGCTAATTATATTTATACTTGATATTTATAATATTTATTTTGCTTATTTATTTTATAATAATTATTGCTTTTTATCACAATGAATGATTTAATGTTTAATAAAAACAAAAATATAATCAAACAGATTGCTGCAGAACGCATAGAAATATTATTCAACGAAGCGCAAAAGATGCACTATAAAAATTCTGAATTATCTAAAAAATATATAAAAAACATGAAGATGATAAGCTCACATTATAAAGTAAAAATCCCAAAAGACATAAAAAAAAATATATGCAGAAAATGTAATAATATTTTAATTCCGGGATACAACTCATCAATAAGGATTGCAAGTTCAAAGGGTTATATTATTAAAAAATGCTTGTCTTGCGGCAATGAATTGCACATATTTTACAAAAATAAACTGAAAAAAATAAAATAAGAATATATTATATATTATAAAAAGAATATTGACAATGCTTTAAAAATAATCAATTCGAAGATTTTATAAAACAGGATAATTTATAGTTTATTAAACTATATTATTTAACTTTGGAGAAATCTATCATTCTGTTTTTCTTTGAGTCTTCATCTCTTGATAATAACACATTTCTACTTTGCTGATGTTCTGCAGTTACAATATATTCAGTTAGTTCTGCTAATTTATCAGCAAATTCCTTTATTTCATTATGATTTGGCATACTTTGTAGCGTTAAATTTCTTTGTGGATCACGAGAACTGCCAACAAAGGAAAAGCCTTTTACCTCAACATAATTTGGCATTCCCATCTTTATTATATTTGCATATCCTTCAGGATTAAACATATTAAGTTCTTTGACAAGCGTCATCCTTAATACTGTTCTTGTTTTAAGAGTTTTAAGCATTTTAATACTCTTGATGAAACGCTGCCAGCTGTTTTGTATCTTTGGCCTTGTTACTATATTATAAGTATTCTCGTCTGGCGCTTGAAGAGATATATAAAATTGTGTTGGCAGAGGATTGAGCTTAGCAATGCTTTCGGGCAGAGTCCCATTATGGACTATAAACGTGCTAATGCCTCTTTTGTGGAATTCATTTAAAAGTGCGCTCATTTTTGGATAAAACAAGGACTCTCCAGTAAGGCTTATTGCAACGTGCCTTGGTTCATTTGCTTCTTTCCATCTTTTAAGCTTTTTATCAGTATCTGCTATTGCTTTAAACCCGCTTACTATTTTTCTCTGTTCTTTGATCATACCTTCAACAATCTCTTTTGGATCATCCCATTCCTGTACATTGAGCTCATTCCATTCATAGCCAAGCTCTTCTGGTATAAACCTCCAGCAGAATCTGCATGCAAGATCACAGCCAAGTGCAGTCGTTGATTGGATGCACTGCCAGCTTTTTATTCCATAAAATGCATGTTTATAGCATAATCCTTCATCTCTAAGAGCATTTGCAGTATATTCACAGATTTTTACTGCAGAATGATTTCCAACAAAATGATAGCCTTGCTTAGACATTGTATCTTTAAGCTCTATCGGTATATTTGGTATGTTCTCCACAAGATCACTTTATTATTGTATTATTAATATTATAATATTATTAAATACTTCATAAATATTATATTTAATTATTTTTATATTTAATATTTATTTATATTTGCTTGATATAGGAAAATAGAAAGTAGAATGGCAAATTATAAAATATTATAAATTAAGAAAAGAAAAAAACAAATAAATTATTCAAATTTCTGGCCTAACTGCTTAAGAAGGTCTTTATTGCTTTCGAAATAATCTCTTACTCTTTTCATTTTTTTAATTAAATATTCTGCTAAATAATTTTTTAGATCTAATGGATGGAGTTTGCCTTCTGTATAAATCGCCTTAAGCTGTCTTGCAGACTCTATTTTAAGATCTCCTCCAAACTTATTATCTCTTTCTATAATTATGCTGCCTTCGTTCGGCAACACATACAAAGCCATTATTTCAATTATTGGATTGTCTGTTATTATTTGATTAGGACAATATGCATCCTTTATTAATTTCCTTATCTCTTCTTCAGATGCATTTACCTTAATCATTGAGCCTTCAACAGATGAACTCATTTTTACTCCAGGACCTTTAAGAGATGGAATCAAAGTCATCATAACTTCTATCCTCTTTTTATAACCCATAATAGGAAGATATTCTCTTGCAAGAACTTGAATATGACGCTGATCACTACCACCAAGCTGCACATCAACATCTAAATACTGTTCATCGAGGGACTGCATTATGGGATATATAAGCTCGCTTACTTTTGGATTTTTCATCCTTGTGACTTCTGAAGCAGCGTGCATAGCTTTGTTTACTGTGAGCTGTGATGAGAATTTGAACAAATCCATAATATAATTATGCTCTGTTTGGAAATCAGAACCCCTAATCATTTTAGGAAGCTCAGGCCAATCCATGCAAAGTTCTATTGCCTTTTTTGTATATTTATACCTTAAGTCAAGCTCTTCCCATTCTGATTTAAGATCATCGAGCGCTGCATGGATATCAGCTAATAAAATAATTGTTTGAAATTCCGCTTTCTGAAAATCAAGAAGCTTTGTGAGTGACGCAAGATGGCCAATATGAACGGGCCCGGTAATGGCTCTACCTATATAAACTTTTGGATGTTGGTTTAAAGCAAGCAGGGACTGCAGCTCTTCATCACTTATAATTTCTGCGGTGTTTCTTTTGATTAATTCAAATTTCTCTTTATTTTTATTTTCCATTTCCATATTACTTCCCTATATTTCAAATATTTAAAATAAATATTATACATTCTTTCAATTTATATAATTATACTTTTGTTATAATTTATTATAACATCTAAGTTCTTTGATATATAATGCATGTTTATATAATATAATTTATATTTATTGATTTATTATTATAATTTATATATTTAAAGTGAATTTGATGCTTAATATAAGTTCAGGATTTGTTGGCTCTTATTATACTTCAATTTATAATGCACTTGCACCTTTGCTTGGAGTATCTTTAATATTAGAATATATTTCGTTAATCGTTGCTCTTATCATTTTTTTTATTGCCTTGTTTATAATAATCTCATTATTTGGCTATATCTTTGGCTGGCTTGAAAGAAAGCTCATTGCAAAAGCTCAATCGCGCCATGGCCCAACTTTCCTGGGTAAATACGGAATACTGCAAAACCTTGCTGACTTTATAAAGCTTATATCTAAGGAGCATATTATACCAAGCAACGCTGACAAACCAATATTTCAGCTTAGCATGGTTGCTATTGTCACTTTGTTCATAACTGCGCTTGTATTTATTCCTTTTACAAGTACCTTTGTTGGAGTTGCAACAAGCTTTTCAGTGTTGATTGTATTCTTTCTTTTATCATTAGTTCCGCTGATTGAATTTATAATAGGGTGGTCAAGCGGCAATAAATTTTCTTCAATAAGCGCGCAAAGATCTGTTATGATGCTTGCAAGCTATGAAATTTCTATATTGTTGGTAGTTGCAAGCGTGATCCTTGTTGCTGGCAGTTACAACTTCCAGAATATTATCAATGCACAAACTAATATGTGGTTTATTGTAATCTTGCCTGTTGGCTTCTTTGTATTTTTTATTGCAATGCTTGGAGAGCTTGAAAGGCCACCTTTTGATTTAAGGGAGGCTGATAGTGAGCTCATTGCAGGATTGCTTACAGATGTAAGCGCGCCTTACTATGGATTAATGTTGCTTGTTGATTATGCAAGAATGCTCCTCGGTTCTGCATTAATAGTAATTCTGTTTTTTGGTGGTTGGCTTGGTCCTACATTTATTTCCGCATTTATATGGTTCATCGCAAAAGTATCAATTATCGCATTATTTATTATTATCATAAGAGCAACAACGGTTAGAATGAGAATTGATAAACTGCTAAGATTAGGATGGAAGTATCTTATGCCTTTAGCGGTTATAAATTTATTGTTGGCTGCACTTATTCTCATTTAATTTGAATTTTTAGATTAAGATTTTCTTTCATCGGATTTCTTTAATCCTTCTTTGAGCTCAAGTACTTTTATAAGTTCATTTGCACTTAAAATCGGTGCTCTTGTTCTATTGATATCATCAATAGCAAGCCTTGGACAGGCAGTATTAACAAACACATCAAACTTCACCATGTTGTCTAAAGAGACAAAATCAAAAGTATCAGAAACAAGAATTTCTGCATTTAAATTAAGCCCTAAATTTTCAATCTTTTTCTTAAGAGTCTTTGCCAATTCAATATTATATTGGCCATTTTTTATACTTACAAGAATCCCAAAATTCTTTGCATTTACTGAACTTAGAATTTTACCTCTGCTCCTCTTTTCGTACTTTTCTCTTAATCTATCAATTTTTTCTATTTTATTTAAGAAAGGATCAACAGCGAAGAAAGGTTTATTTGTATTAAGCACAGCACCAAGCGGATGAAATACCCCGCCACCAAAATAAATATGCGCATCAACAATATTATCGACTCTGGCCGCACTTCCAACATCACATCCCAATATCTGACCATCATATTTTGCAAATCCGAAAGGTTTGCCGATTATTACTTTTTTACCTGCTTTCTCAAGTTTTTCTTTTATTGATGGAAGCTGGTGAATATGCTGAACAGTTGTAACAATTGCTATCTTTTTATATGGTTCCAATAAAGGAATCAATTCTTTAATTATATCTAAAGGTGCATCAATCTTGTATTCAACATATTCAATTTTAAAGTCTTCGTTTACTTTATGAAATTCAGCATGACCAAAATGAATGAGCTTATCAACTTTAAGCTTTCTTGCTTCGCTTATAGCTAAATCACATGCACCAAAGGAAGGAGAAGCGGATATAAAAACTTCATCTCCCTTAGACTCCAGCTCTTTTGCATATTCAAGCGCATTCTGCTTTAATCCTTCTGGAAATTGTAGTAATATACGCATATCTGCACTATTTTTATTTTGTTTATTGCCACTGTATTTTGCCACTACATTATTCATTGCTTATATAGTATGTTCCTGACAGCTTTGCTAATGCCTTCTTCATTGCATCGACTGCAATTTGCTTATTAGCAGAGCTTGTCTTTATCATAAATACGTGCTGTTTTGACTTCAATCTTGCGGCAACTGATATGGGCTTACCAAAAGCAAGGCTCATACCCCTTGAAACTCTATCTGCCCCTGCACCGCTGGCCATCTTGTGCTCTCTTATCACATTATGGGGATAAACAAGAAGCTTCATGTAATAGCTTTCAGGAATTATTGAATCAAGAAATTTGTGAGCTACAGTCCTTGCGGCTTCAAGCGCATTTGATCTAAGTTGTATTGGTTCGTTGGTCGTCAAATAAACTTTAACATTATATTCTGTCTTGTCTTTTCCCATATCAAAAATCTGAATGCTTGTGTGAGGCAACGCTCTTATATAATTTTTTCTTGGCTTCTTCTGAGAGTATCTTGCCCAACTCTGTGAATTTGCTTTTCTGCATGTTCTTGCAGGTCTTAATCTTGCCATATCTATCACTTAAATACAATATATAGTATTATAATTTTAATTTGTAATTTATATATCTTTTTATTTCTGAATTATATAAAATAAAACTGAAATAAATAACTGCTTCTTATATTTAGATATAATATTAATTCAAAAAACTATAAAAACTTATCTACAGATAGTTAATTAGAAGTATTATAATATAACATAAAAGAAAATGTAAATGGTGTTGATATGAATTTTTTTGATTCTGAAATTAAAGATAGAACTAATGATAATATAAATGAAGAATATTTTCAAACAAAAATAGCTGTTGTTGGGTGTGGTGGAGGAGGAAGCAATTCTATTTTAAGAATAGCTAGAATGGGAATAAGAGGTGCTACATTAATAGCAGTTAATACTGACGCAAAACATCTTAAGATGATGGATCAAAGTATAAAAAGAATATTGATAGGTGGAGTCTTAACAAACGGAATGGGTGCTGGAGGCTTTCCAGATATTGGTGAGAAAGCAGCAGTTTATTCAAAGCAGACTATTGAAGATTCTTTGCGGGATTATAATATGGTATTTGTAACAGCAGGTATGGGTGGAGGCACAGGAACAGGCGCGGCTCCAATCGTCGCAGATATTGCTAAATCACGAGGGGCAATAGTTATAGGTATAGTAACATTTCCATTTGCATTGGAAAGAGTAAGATTAGAAGTTGCAAGAAAAGGAATTGAAGAATTAAGAAAACATGTTGATACTTTAATTATTATTGATAATCAAAGACTCTTTTCACTTTATCCAAATCTCGCAATAGATCAGGCATTTAAAATTGCAGATGAAGTAACTGCAAAAGCAGTGCGGGGCATTACAGAAGCAATAAATACACCAAGCTTGATAAATGTGGATTTTGCAGATATCAAGAGTATAATGAATGGTGGTGGTTTGGCTTTTATCAGCATTGGAGAAGGCTCAGGACCAAACAAAGTCGAAGAAGCAGTGAGGGACACATTTAAAAATAAGTTGCTTGATGTTGATTATAGTGGTGCTAATTCAGTGCTCATACATATAACAGGAGGAAATGATCTTACGCTTGGAGATGCAAATGAAATTGGAAAAAAGCTTACTGAACTAACAGTTCCAGATGCAAATGTTATATGGGGAGCGAGAGTTGAACCAACATACAATAGCAAGGTTTCAGTCATTGCAATCTTCACTGGTATAAAAAGCGCAAATATTCTTGGAGGAACAAACGAAAACAATAGTAAAAAACAGGGATTAGGATTGGAAGAAATATAATGATGAATAAAATATAATCAAAACAAAAAAAGGAAATTTTAACACAATACTTTTTTTATTATTTTTACTTATTTCTTATATATAAATCTTTAATAGCGGAACTAAATATAGATGTATATTCATTTTGAGGAAGCTTGTCTATATTTTCATTGATTGCTTCTGTTGCCATATTCCCATATTTATTTGCAACAGATCTTGCATATTCAATGCCTTTATATTTTTCTATCATATCTCTTAAAAACCTTATTTCATCTTCCGTTTTTTCTGCCCTTTTTTTCTTATATATCTGGTTTATTTTTTCTTTCTCTTCTTTTGTTGCATTTTGATAAGTATAAGTAATTATTAATGTAACCTTACCTTCATATAAATCTCCAAAATTTTTTTTGCCGAATAATTTTTCATCAGCGGTCATATCTAATATATCATCAGCAATTTGAAAAGCTATCCCTGCATTTTTCCCTATATTCTTAAAAATTTCAAGTGTGGAATCTGGCTGATCTGCGACGATTGCACCTAATTGTAGAGGCCCGTATACTGAATAATAGCAAGTTTTACTGGCAGCAATTCTATAATAAAGCTCATCTGAAGCGGCATTAAGATTTTTTGTATAATGAATAAATTCATTCTCTATATATTGGCCCTCTATTGTATATTCTATCATATCATAAAATTTATTATATAATTTATTTCCTTTTTCGCTGCCGTATTTTAGCATATAATCTTTGAGCATTTTCCATACTGCCATATTTCCAATATTGCTTGCATTGAGCGTATGAACAATACCATAAATTTTATGTGCACTGGGCTTGCCTCTTCTCAATTCAGAATCATCTTCCAAATCATCCTGCATCAATATCCAGTCTTCAGAAAGCTGCTGTGCTGCTGCAGGCAGTATTAATTCATCTTCACTGGCACCAAAGAGCCTTCCAGAAAGCATAAGCAGCCCAGGCCTTGCATACTTACCTTGCCTATCAATATAGTCCCTTGCAATTTTATAGTGCCCTTCTGGTTCTTTTATTGGAACATATTCACAGATCTTTGAATAAATCTTTGGCTTGTATAATTCTATTAATTCCTTAAAATTCATTTTTACACCTTTGCTTTTTTCTAAATATAATTTAGTAAAAATATATTTAATATATTAAAAAAGAATATAAATAAAGCTGTGTTATTTTATACACACTATTCCACCATTCAAATTTGGATTTTAATTATCTTTCTTTTTGTCTTTACTTTTATTTTATCAATAGATTTTTTGTCTTAGCTGCAATTTTTGTAAATTTATTATAATATATTGATAATTAGATGATAAACAATATTTAAAAGCACTTTCAACAGATACGACAGGAATCAAATTTATATGTGTTGTAGTGGGCTCATATTCCGCTTATGAAAGGAGTAAGTTTTATACCCACATTTATAAATAATCAACAACTATTTTCGATTGTTATTGTTTGCGTATATGAATTTGCAGCAACACCTGGAGGTATATTGAGTCCAAAATATATTGTATTTGATCCTGAGGCAGGAACTGTCAAAAGAGTAGATGTTGCAGTTTTGCTTAACTTATTTGCAGATGAATATGGAACGCCGCTTGTAGATGCGTAAGAAGTATTGCTAACTCCAAAGCCATTGGCAAGTGTTGATGAAACAAGCCAGTTTCCTCCATATACCAGCATATTTGCATTAGCATTGCCGCTATTACTATCAACAACAGAATTAATTGTGGCAATATTAGTATTAGGATTTACATTGCCGAAGTTTATTGTATTTGGAGTTAATGTTATATAACAAGAGAGAGGAAAAGTTATAGATGTTGTATTGCCTGCAACAAGATAGCCGCTTGAAGGGCTTGGAATATATGTAGTCCCACTAATTACTTGATTTGCAATTGTGAAAGGATAATTTCCAGGAAGAGTGGAGAATGTTATTGTATTAGTTGTAGATGAACTAAGAATTCCATCATAAACCACATTCCATGTTGAGCCGCTAGGGAGCCCGCTCTCAATGAAATTACTTATACCATTATAATTTGCAGTAAGTATGCCATTACCCATTACTGTTAATGTTGATGGATTTGCAGTTGTACTTGAAAGACTCAAATTCAATGTATTGCTAACAGTCCAGCCAGTAAATATGAAGTTTGACGGGGCTACAGCTTGAACGGTATTTGTACCTATAACCTGAATAGTGCTTCCTGTTGAATAGGTTGCACCATCTGTTGTTATTTCACCATTAGGTATATTGTCATCAAGTATTAAATTAAAAGGAGAAAATACATAAGCAGCTATTACAGAAGATCCTTTGTCAGGAACCTTAGCAGTTGTGGCAGCTACAGTATATGATCCACTTGCTTGATTCTGGCACGTTGCTACATATGCAGATTCATCACTATCTGAATTGTTTACAAATTGTTGTTTTACACAAGTACTAGACGAAGGTGTTACTGCAGTAAAGTTATAATATCCTGCATCGGCTAATATAACAACAAAAGAATTACTTGTGCTTACGGTATAACTCAAACTTGATTTATGTGATTTGGCCGTTGCATTACTATATAAAGTATAATATATTTGATTAATTCCAATTCCGGCAAGAGCTAAACCTGGATCGGTTGCTCCTGTTGTATAAGCAGTACATATATTACTGCTCTGATGACCTATAGATGCATTTTCTCCGTTATTTATAGGTGCTCCTGATGGTGCACCAACATCTTGTGTCCATGTAAATGCAGTTCCTGATGTTGCAAAAGTATAGTTAGCACCAGCTCCGCAGAGATAAAGTCTATAGCCACTGGGTAATGTTATAGATGCTGAACTGGCACCGGCTGTACCTGTTGTTACAGCATTTGTGTTAAATGAAACAAGATAAGTTGAAAGTGAATTTGAAATTGCTATATAATAATAATCAGATGAGTTATTGTTAATAATATAGGTTGGTAGAGGAACCCAAGAATTAGTATAATTTATATATTTGTATAATACAATCTGATCTGGATTTATATTTAAATTAGCAATCCATGTCTTTGGAACTGAAAAATTATATGAAGCTTCAGTAACATTTGAATCCTTCAATGTACTATTTATAATAAAAGCGGTTAAAAAAGGTTTATTGAATGACTTAATTAATTGTGCACTATTATTTATAAACGAAATAGCAGTTGAAACATTATTTTCGTTATTGCGTATCTTTACATCAATTAAGCTTAATGTTGTATTTGTATTTGCATTTATAACAATTGGAACTTTTATGTTTGCAGGTACAAATTGTGTGTATGAAATTAATTTACCTTTTGAGAATGAAGAATAAAGAGATAAATTAAAGAAATTTATATTGCTTGTATTATAACTTTTGTTTGTAATAAACGCTATCTGGGCTATTTCTTCAGTTATATTTTTAGAATTCTGGCTTTTAAAAATATTTTGAATAAGAGGTACTGTAGCTCGTAGATTAACAGTTTCATTATCAATTTTCATTGCTTCAATAAAATTAACTGTATTATTTTTATTAAATTTTGAATTTTGATAAATACTTGTAATTTTATTGTTGATTAATCTAACTAATTGTATATGACTACTTATTAAAGATGCAGTAGCATTAAAAGGAAATGCAGATGTTGTTGTAGCAGATTTTGTGCTTGGTACAATAGTTGATCTAAGCGTGGAAGTAAAATTTATTTTAATAATATTTCCAGCAATAAAACTACCGCTTGATGGGATTGGCGCATACACAACATTGCCTATAATTACATTTGATATTTCAAATATATAATTTCCTTGTGGTGATAAAAAAACATTGTTTGATGTATTTGTATTTTGAGTAATATTATTGTAGGTAGCACTCCAAAATGTGTTTGATGGTAAGCCTATTTCAATAAAGGTTGTTATAATATTATAGGTATTGCTTGAAGATATATTGTTTGATTGTGATACTGTTATATTATTTGATGTTAAATTAGATGCAAAAGCAACATTAGAAAAATAAATATAACTGGATATAATAAATATTAGAGTTAATAGTAGCATATAATATAATAGTGTCCTGTTAATATTTGTCTTCATATTATCTATAAGAATTGGTTATAACTCTTTTTATTACTTTCTATAGTGAACTATTTAACTAATATTTTTATTATGTGATTGTATGAATGCATTGATTAATAAAAATTATGAAAAATTAAAAATAAAATATTTTAAAGAACTTTATAATATGGAGGCACTTCATTCAAATATTTACAAAGCGCTTGCAAATGAAAAAAAATTGAAGAGTAATAATTTATATCATGATTTGATTGAACTCTCAAAAATAGAAGAAAAACATATGCGGTTATGGGAGGAGGCTCTAAAACTAAATAACATAAAACCCCCAAAATTAAGGTTTAAAACAACAGAACGTTTTATGCTTATTACAAGAAAATTTCTTGGAATTGCACTAATGATAAAAATCCTTGAATATAATGAAAATGTTATAGAACATAACCTTAACAAAATAATTAAACTCGACAAACTTTCAAAAGAAGATTTAAAAATCACAAAATATATAGAAAGTGATGAACTTAAAAGAGAGAGAATATTAGAAGATGAAATTGTTGGCTTCAACAACATTTTCAGTAATATAAGAGATATTGCATTTGGATTAAATGATGGGCTTGTTGAAATACTTGCAGTTATTGCCGGAATTGCAATGGTTGTAAATAATCCTATGTTTGTTGTACTTAGTGGATTTATTGTAAGCATGGCAGGAACATTTTCGATGGGAGGAGGCGCATATATATCAACAGAATATGAAAAAAATATATATCATAACCAAAAGAGCGCTAAAAGCTCTGCTTTGAATGTAGGAATTGCATATTTTATAGGATCATTATTTCCTCTTGCACCTTTTATTTTTGGATTCTCAGGATTTTATGGAATTGTACTTGCATTATCTGTTACAACTTTGGTCATTATTATTATATCATCAATAATAGCAATTGTAAGCAATAAAAAAATATCAAAAGTTATATTCAAGTCATTGTTTATATCATTAAGCATAGATGCACTTACAATATTTATAGGGTATGTAGGAAAACACATATTGAATGTTCCAGTGTCATAATATTGAGAAATTAAAACTAAAATTAAAAACCTAAAGAAAAAGGAATAATATTAAGCTTTCTTTTTATCTTCTTTTTTATTGGTGTTGTTTTCTTTTGCTATATTTTCTGATTTTGTTTTTTCTTGCTGTTTTGTATTTGCAACTTTATCTTTTTTCTCTTTCTTTTTGTCTTTGCTTTCATTTTTTGATGATTCTTCTGATGCCTCTTTATACATAAGCACATCAGCAGTATCGGTTCCAATATTTACTTTGAGCTTTATAGGAGTCATGTATTTTGCATAATGCTTGAATACCATATTATTTACATCATATCCAATCTTAACATTTTCAACATCTATCTTTGTATAATGTGCGATTCTTTCTCTTATATATCTAATTGCTTTCCTTGCGCGTTTTGTCCTTGGCTGCTTGACAAGATATTTTCTAATATTTAACGTGATCAATCTCTCTGCCATAAATTAACACCATATCCATTGTATTTTTAATTGTGATTTTTTATTATATAAAATGTTGAATTATTCATCCTTTATGCGAAGCTTAGTTCTTCTCCAATTTCTTCCAAAAAGGTTGCTCTGTAATCTTCTATGAGTCCTAACTACTGCAAGTACCGGTATTCTTCTTGATTTCTTAAGCTCTTTTCCAAGCTTTAATTTTTTAATTCTTGTTTTCTTTGACAAAATAAACACCTTGTTATTGATTAATGTCTATAATTAATATTTTTTTAATTTATTTAAATTTGTTAAATATCTTAACTTTCCATTATAATAATATATTAATATTTCTATTCTTTCTAAATCATTATTTGTGTTTGAAGCTTATCTCTGTATCTGGCTTATATGTTAATTTCTGAATCAGCGCAAGGAACTGCTTTACATTCATCTTCGTTTGAAGCCTTCCGTTCTGAGCAAACGATATCAGCAAATCAACAAGCTGTGTGTATAATTCTGGATTGGAAAGTCTTATATTCATAAGTCTGTCAAAAGCTTCTTGATCAAGCAGTGAATGTACAATCTCCTTTTTCTGCTGCTCGAGTTGGAGCCTCTTATACTGTTCAGTAAGCGCCTTCTTGAGCCTTGCTTCCTCTGGCTCATCTTCATAATTATTACCTTCATCATCCTGCAAAATATCGCCTTGCTTCATTTTTATATATTTTTGAATTATTTCTTCACTAATTCATTGCTAAGTTTATCTAAGAAGGATTTGCCAGCAGGCATTATAACTCTGCCGCGCTTTGTTTTTTTAACATAATTTAAGGATTCTAAAGCTGCAAAAGCATCTCTAATAATGCTTCCTCCTGCTTTTACTATATGTCTTCTGTGCACTGAATGCTCTTTTCTTGTACCATATCGCACCCTAAGTTTTGATACACCGACAGGTCCATTGATATAAATCTGCCTTAATATTGAAGCTGTTCTTATATAAAAGAAATCAGCATCTAATGGAGGTCTTTCATTGCCTGCTCCGGACTTTACATAATTAATATATTCCGGCTTTGTTATTTTTGTTTTAAGCCTTTCAGCAGCAAGCTTAACTAATTCTGAACTTTTTACTTCAAATATATTTGCCATATAAATCCCTTAATAAATCTATTTATTTTTTATATTGTTATTTTATTATATTATTTTATATTATTATTTTATATTGTTATTATAATAGCAATATTTATATTTTTGCAATTTGTGCTTCATAGCATCCTTACTGCTAAAACATGTGGTATCATATAGTTACCGCATTATGCAAATCGATGAATGCAGAATTTTCCACTTATTTTATTAATAAATTTTTGTGTTTTTACAAATAAGAATACTAAAACACTGATATATGCTAAATAATATTAATGTTATAATATATAAGAATATATTATTATCGAAAACTTATTAATATCTTCTGCTGTTTATGTTTTGATTATATTTATTGTATCTTTTTTGATACTTTATTTGATGTTGGATTAGTCGCATTTGGTAATATTTATTAATATATTGTTTCATAAATTTAATATTAATTTTTATCAACGTTAATTTTGTCTATCTAAAATTTATTTATATAAAAACCCGTTGTAGCTCAATGGCAGAGCGATCGGCTGTAGTTTGTTTGCAGCATGTACAACATGTTGGATACCGATAGGCTGGGAGTTCAAATCTCCCCAACGGGATTTCGAAAGACATAAAAATAATAAGAAATAGAATAATAAGAAAAAGAAGAAGAAAAAATAAACGTGCCTTGGTAGTGTAGTGGTCTAGCATACGAGCCTGTCACGCTTGTGACCCGGGTTCGAATCCCGGCCAAGGCGTATGTTACTTCTTTCTTTTTCTTTTATCTTAAATTGTTGCTAGTTTGGAGAAAGCAATACTGTAGCATTTGGATTGCTATTACAATTACCACCCCCTTTACCTGAGAATATAGTAATGCTGTAATTTTGTGGTGGTAAGTAAACATTTCCAATCTGCGCAGGACACCAATTTGTTGTACTATTGTTGAAGTAAGTCTTGCCATCACTACCAATTATTTCTACTGATACATATCCTGAAATACCACCTCCAGCTAAAATTTTTACGTTTCCACCACTCCATGAACATATACTGCTTTCCTTTGTATCCCAGGTAGGTTCAGAAACAAAGAGATTGCTACAGCTGCTATTGGCTATTAAAGTCTTTGGTGGTTGCGATTGGGGTGATGTTGATGCGGTTGTTATTGGTATTGTTGTTGCTATTGTATTATTAACATTTGTTGGGGTAGTTGAAGGTATTCTAAGAACAACAGAAAGTATATAAAGGGCAGCTATAATAAAAAGTACGCCAAAAATAAAATTTAACGTACTGGTTTTGTTCATGCTCTTAGCAATATTTTGAGTTGCTTCTGCTTTAACGGCCATAATCCCTCTGCTCTGATCAGGAGTTAATATTTTTACAGGTTTGTCCTCTATGCTTTTGTTTGAATCGGCTGCTCCGCCAAGGCACGTATAATCCGAATTTATTGGTATATAATTTTCTACGAGGAAATAAGCAAAATTTTGATTAGAATAAATAGGTACGCCTGCTTTAAGGTCTACAACACAGTTGTTGAAATGTTGAGTAAATTTGAAGCCAGGTATCTGTGAAAGATTAACAGTTTTATTATTTTTAGTTGCTTCTATAATTTGTGGAAGGAGTTCAGCAGCTAACTGTTTACCCTCTTTAAAACCTTCAGAAGTAAACGTAGCAAGGGTAAGATTCAAAATTCCAGAGAGGCCTTCTTTGTATATTATAAATTCATTAAAAAAAGTCTCCACATTGCGGGCTTTTATCATATCAATTGCAAGATAACCGCTTCCATCAGTAAAAAGTGTTGGAACACCATTATCAACTGTTCCTAAAACAACAGGTTTGCCTTTTTGGAAAGTTGCATATATGTTTACTGCATAATAAACACATTCTGCACCGCTAATCGGTGCTTTCAGTGGCTGATTTTTATATGGAGTGAATTTTCCTTGCATCTTGTTTAAATTATAAGTAGCAACATCAATTTTTATTACTGGAGTTGAAGAAAGTATTTGCTCAAGTGAGAATTTCTTGAAACCTATATAAATAGATATAATTCCAGCAATGAAAAATTCTATCATAAGTGTTGTAAGTGTTGAGAAATTATCTATAGCAGGGTAAGTGTAAGAAGAATAATGTTGTGCATAAAGTATAGATATAAAATCAATTACAGGTGCAATAAGCATAATACCTAAAATAATATACAGCAAGTTATAATCCATGTTTTTTGCTTTTACATCTGCTGCGTATTTTGGAGTATACTGCAGAAATTCAGTATTGGTCGAAGAAAGGTCCATTTGCTTATCATATTGCAGAAGCTTTATTTTATTGGCAATAGGATTTAATTTTTGTGATTGTTGGCTGCCTGCATCAGGTGCACTTTGGTTTTGGGCATCTGCAGGATTTGAACCTGTAAATTTATCTGCGTTATTATCTACCATTTACATCATCTAATTATTTGTATTTAAATTTATTTTTCCATCTGCTTTTTCTTCTGAAGATACTTGGAAAAGAGGCATAGTATTATAGCCAAGCATGCCTACGAATATGTTGTATGGTATTTGCTTTATTCTTATATTAAACTGTGTAACACTGTCATTATAGAATTCTCTTGCATCTGCAATTTGAGATTCAAGCTCTGTTATGGATTGCTGGAGTTGTATGAAGTTATTATCTGCCTTAAGATCTGGATAATTTTCAGCAACTGCAAAGATAGACTTAAGCGCGCCAGAAATTTTGTTTGAAGCATTAATCTTTGATTGTACATCATTTTGAGGTATATTCATCCACTCGCTCCTAAGCTGCGTTATCTGGGTCATTAATCCCTTCTCATATTTCATATACCCACTGACAGTGTCAATCAGTTTTGTAAGTACATCGTGCCTTTTCTGCAATAAAACATCTATATCAGCCCATGCTTTATCAACATTTCTTCTCAATGAAACTAACACGTTATATATTACTATAAATATTATTATTACTATAGCCAATATTATGCCTATAATACTATAAAGCAATAATCCCATAAAAATCTACGATATGATTTTAAACGTAAAATATAAAAATACAAGTTTTTTTGGGATTTATTTAATTAATTTTATTTCTGGCAATTTGCACTTTCAAGCTTTTAAGTTGACTATTTTTTGAAAATGCAGGATGGTTGACAAATAGTTTAATAATTTTTATATTAAATTTATATTAAATAAAATATTTATAAAATCAAATAAACTCAATAACGTGGTTTTATTTCCTCGATCTTGTTGTTCTTTACATAGACTGCATCTGCTGTTCCATCCTCATACCTTCTCAACAAGTGAAATCCATCGGGAAGCTTTTCTAAAAGCTTTTTGTCAATCTCAAGAAGGTTTATATCTACAATAGTCCTTGCTGCATCTCCTTTGATGAGATTGTCATGTATGAGTTCATATTGCGAAGCCTTCAATGGAATTGTATTGTTTTCTATGTTGTTGATATGTAGATTATTGCTATTCTTAATATTTATTTCAATAGGTATTCCAACAATAACTTTACCACTGCCGTAAGATATTATTATACCTTTCTTTGCTTCTTTCACGCCTTTTTTTATAAAGCTATTTAGCAAACTTGCATTTGATATTATTACTGAGCTTGTATAAGAGTTTCCAACATGAGAAGGCAGTTCAAGCGCATCTGGAATATTATATCTCCTTAAGAAATTTTCAAATTCCTTTATTTTAAATTCTCCATTACTTTTATTTATTTCCCTTATCTTTGCAAGCCATTTCCAGAATGCAGTTATCTCTTCATCGTTTGATATATAATCAACAATGCTGCCGTGCTTGCTTTGATCAAACGATTTAAATTTTTTATCCATTATATCTACAAAATGATTATAAGATAAAGGATCACTGCCTATTCTTTTCTGCAGCTCTTCAAAGAATTCTTTTTGGTTTGTCTTTATATGGTGCTCAAAAAGGAATGTGGCAAAATATATAGCCTGCTTTGGAAAAGGTACATGTGCAATCAAAAAATCTAAATCAGTAAGCTTCTTATTATTCTTTTTAAATTTTCTTTCAATATCCATAACAACTTCAGCAGCTCCATATACATAACCTCTCTCAGAAAATACACCATAAACTTTCGGAGTTCTATCTCCGAATTTAGTAAAATCTGAGAATGGAAGATTGAATGCCGAAAATCCAGTAACATAGTCTATACTTTCAAGAGCTGGATCTGATGTAATCCATAATAAAGCTGTTGCTGCTCCTTGTGTTGTCTCTGCTTTTGGTGCTCTTTTTGCGTCGTATACAGCGGTATCTGAAGTTATTACAATAGCAGATTCCTTTCTTCCAAGTTTGTAAGCAAGTGCTGATCTTGAGACTGCATCAGTCAATGATAAACCACCACCAGCACACGCAAAGGTTACCTGCTTAACCTCACTACGTTTGAAAGTCTCTATATATGGCCTATATTTATGCTCATCTTCACTTAGCAGTTTTGAATAAACTATAGAGAGTGCGACACTTACTTCAGGTCTGCTCAAATCATCATTGCTCTCAGTTGCAAAATAGATCTCTTTGATTGGCTCATCAAAGAATTTTTCTGATTGTTTTTTATCTTCTGCAATACTTTTTATAAAATCATAAAGAACATCTGCAGTCATTGTTACATTGCTTGTTGAAAAAGTTGGGAGATGAATCTCAGAAAATCCAAGACCTTTTGATATTTTATTTGAATCTTCGTTTAGCGCTTTGCCAAGCTCTTCTGCACTGATAAATGTTGCCGGTGTTGTTATAGAAAAAAAGTTTACTCCAAACTTTTTATCTTCTTCATTTTTTTTATTATATGTTTCATTTTTATTTATTTCCATATAAATCCCACAAAATAAAGTTATATCAAGATATTAAAACAAATATTTAAAAAGACGAAATATAATTAGACAAATAACTAACTATAAATTAAAAAATATTTTAGACAATGAGAAAGTATAGAAAGGCAAATTTGTAAAAATAGACTTTATAGTATTAGCCTTGATAGAGCAAACAATACCCTCTGCCACTTTTAAGATTCTCTTTATCTTTATTGATCCATTCTTTATTGTTATATTTGTTATCTGCAATCACATTAGCATTTTTAAGTATTAAATTTTTAAAATTATTATCAATTTCATGTAATTGAACTTCTTTGCCTTCAGTATTATTACTACTTTTTTGAAGGTTACAAATGTTTGAAGGTATGCTCTTTTTTAGCTTCTCCTTTATGGCTATTGCGTCTAGCGGGGCCGCTAAATCTTCTTCAGACAAATAAGGAAGCTGCTTAATAGATTCATAATCTTCCTTATTTAAATTTATAAGAGTCGAGATTTTATCTGCATCAAGTTTTGATACTGTTATTACACCATGATATAAAAATGTTTTATTAGATATGTTTGATGAATTGCCTGCTATAGGTTTATTTTTAAATTTAATACTATATTTATTACCAACTTCAAAATTTCCTTTCTCTTTATTTTGCGGAATTAATTCTTCAAGTGCATTAACAATTACAGGGCCCAGCAACTTATGTATTTCGACTGTTATTATATTATTCTTCAAGAATGAAAGATTGCCTATAATACTATAAGAAAAAGTTTCGTCTCCTACATATATAGGCATACCTCCTGTTTCCCTTCTTGTCAAATCATAATTTTTTTCGTAATTATCTGATCTTTTAATATTTGATATATCATCATTCCTGCCAAGTATTACAGCTGACCTTAAAAAATCATATGTCCTTACAAATAATTTATTAGTTATATTTTTTTCTACGATATAATTAAACAGCCATTCATCAATAGCCATATTATAATAAGCATGCAATTTATCATATCCAAAGTTCTCAATTTCTATCAAGTTGTTATTGATCATCGCTCCATCTTTTTTACTTTTTGAATTATAGTATTGTTTATTAATACTCTTGAATAGTCATTTGCTATTATTTCAAGCTTGTCTGCCCTTTTCCTTACATTACAGAATTCTATTTTTATGTAATTGTTCAGATTCATTTTTGCTGTTGCAAGCGCAGAAGAGCCCCACAATGATACATTTATAGATTCTTTATTCAAGCTAATGATGCAGTTTGCAACTGCAATCTGATCATTCCCCAATCCATTTACATATTTTATGGGGCTTATTTCTGTAACTCTGCCTATGACATCAATATTTCTCATGTTTTCATTCAGCTCCGTTATATTGTATATCTTCTGCTTCGATGGCAATAATTTTAATATCAACGTATTTTTTTGATCAAACAGCATTGACTGCTTGATGTCGAGCTTAGCTCCTTTTACTAATATGGTATCACCTCTTTCAATACTATTAACATCAACAAAATCAGATAACTTATTATGGACTATTAGATTTATTGAGCTGCCTTCATGCCCTAGCACTATTGTCCTCCTTATTATTTTGCTATTTTTTGTAGGAGCAGCATTGAATATTCTATAAACTTCATCTTCAACATTTACAATATATGATTCTTCATTTTGCATATTTTCTTTATTATCAAAGCCACTCAGTATTTTGCTTCTTTTTGTATTTATAAATTCTATTATACTTTTAACATCTGTTGTGTCATCCAATGCTATTTTATTAATTTTATTAGAATTTGCATTATCTTTTTGGTTATCTAATTTATTGTCTTGCTGTATTAATAGTTCTCCTTTCATAATCTTTATAGCGATGCTTTTTGAGATCATTCCATAAAATTTATCCATAATTTCAATATAATCCTTATTATGATTATCTAAATTATAATTTTCCATGGAATCACTATGCATAATATATTAATGCGAAACAATAAAATATATAATAAATTATACACAGCTTAAAAATATATAAATGATGGTTTTGGCTTTCTCCTAAGAAAAAATCATTTCAATAATTTTCTAACTTTTAACCACAATGCTTCTAAATATATAAGTGCATATTATTACATAAATATGTAATAAATTGTGGTTATTTAATGAACCTTAAAAATCCTGGACAACTTGAAAAAGCAAAGCTTGAGGATACAATAATAGAACTTTTGTATGGTAAATATATACATCTTGTATTGCACGGTGGAACTGCAATATGGAGGTGTTATTCTGGAAACAGATTTTCTAGAGATCTTGATTTTTATTTAGATGCAAAAAACATTACAGAAAAAATGAAATATTATAAAGAAATTGCAAAGTTTTTGCAAGATTATGGATTTGTAATAAAAGAGAAAGGATACAGTAATTCTACAAATACTATGCATTTCTTGGTTGAAATTGCTGAGACTAAAATGAAAATAAATATTAATTTTAATTATAAAAAAGGTGCGCCAGTAGAATACTTGAAAGTTGATGGAAGTAAAATAATAATTTTATCATTAAATCCACTCAAGCTATTAAATGAGAAAATAGAAGCATATAATGATAAATTTGATAACGAAGGTAGTTTTAAACATCCAGAAGCACATGACTTATATGATATATGGTATCTTACTACACAAATCAAAAAAAGAGATGTTTCAACAATTAAAAAGCTTAAATTATTAATCAATAAAATAAAAAAACATCCTCCTGTAGATATTAATAGTTTGGGGCATTTAATAATTTCTGGAGTGCCACCATCATTCGATTTTATAATTGATAAACTTAAAAAGTGGGTTAATGACAATAATCAATAAGATAATTAAACACTTTGCGGATTATCCTATATTTACATACAATGATGTAAAGCTTTATTTAATAATGGTTAAGAGTAATACAAAAAACTTGTCAAGATTGATTTCTTATATGAGGAGCAAGAAAATGATATATACTATAAGAAAGGGAGTCTATACTATCAATAATAATGAATTAGTAATAGGTTTTGCATATAGCCCATTTTATTATGGACTGCTGTCTGCTCTAACTATAAGAGATCTGTGGACGCAGAACTCAAAATTAGATATTATTACAATTAGAAAAGTAAGGATGTCTAATGCAAACATGTTTAAAGACAAAAATACTATTTTTTTTATTCACCATATACCAGCCAAATATTTCTTTGGAATTGATTTTATAAAATATAACAAATTAAATATTCCAGTATCTGACCCTGAAAAAACATTGATAGATCTGTTTTATTATAAAATAAAATTATCAATCCAAAATTATGCTGGATTGCTGAAAGTTATAGACAAAAAGAAATTACAAAAATATCTGAAATTTTACGATAAGCACACCAGGTCTACTGTATTGAATTTTATTAGAAAGTACAAAAAACTGGCAGATTCTGGTAAACTGGAAAGTCAATACTAATAGACCCGCTCCCACAAGGGCAGTTCACTGATCAATGCACATTAATGCATATAGGTATAAATGTTGTTGAAATCATGGTTACCAAGTTTTGATTGTAAATAGTATTACCATTAACTTGCATGTTTATATAACATACTGTGTTGTTGTTTAAGGTTGCAAAATTATATTCCATTAATTTATTTTGACTTATCTCCATATAATAGCCTATAGTATTTTTAGGCATACCGCTTATTACAGTAATCGTGTTTGGAACGTTTGGACCAGTATAATAGCTTGCAGTAGCATTGAAGCTTGATTGAGATGCTGAAGAATTAATATACACAAGCCTGTTGATATTGATAGATATTGACGAATTAGCATTAACATAGCCGTTCACGGTATTATTTATTATTATATTGTGGCTGGTA
>JAJZYD010000051.1 GCA_021806095.1 Microcaldota archaeon | reverse complement strand
GCAGGAAATGTCTAATTTTACCAAAGAATATTTTAAAAATAATGATCTTGATTCAATAATAAAAGCAATTATTGAAGGAAAATTCCAAGCAGAGATGGGTGCTAAAGTGAGGTATGTTGCTGATTTGAGCAAACTTGAAGTAAGGAAACTAGAAATAAAATCCTGATTTTTTCTTTCTTTTATTTTTTCTTTTTACAATTTTTCTATTCTTGCAGATTGACGATAATATTATCATGCGCTTAAATACATTTTTAAATTTATCTATTGATTATAATTCCAATCACAAAACGAACAAGGTATTTTCATGAACAGCAACAAGAATGAAATTTATTTATCAATCATTATCGTTGTGTTATCGCTACTTGCAATAATAATATTTTTTTCAATTGGTGCAAATGTAATATTCTATATTATTTTTGTAATTGTTTTTGTGCTTATGATTTATTTAATGTATAAAACAAACAGCACACAAATTGAAGGAAAAAGCATACAAAAAAAGAAGACCACAAAAACAAAAAGGAAACATACAAAATAATTTAAAAATATTAATCTAATCATTCTTTAATTTTATTTTTTTGTTTATTGAGGTTACTTAAATATAAAGGATAATAATAAAAATATATATTAAAAAATAAATATTATTTTTATAAATTTTTATACAATTAAATAAAAAAAATAGGTAAATTGATGAAAATTCTTATTATTGCTGAGAAGCCGAGTGTTGCAAATAGAATTGCTCATGCTTTGGGAAACGGAAGTGAAAAAAGAGAAGTAAAAAATAGAATCAGCTATTATAAAATAATGCGGAATAATGAAATAATTTTTGTTGCTGCCGCTGTTGGACATTTATTCACAATAAAACAAAAAGGATATGAGCGAGGGTATCCTGTGCTTGATATTGAATGGGCACCATCCTATTCTGTTAACAAAAATTATTTATATACTAAAGAATATCTCGATGTTTTAAATGAACTTGCTAAAAATTCTGACCTGCTTATAAATGCATGCGATTTTGATATTGAGGGTACGGTAATAGGTACAAATATTATAAGGTTCACAAAATCTGAAGGTTTGAATCATGCTAAAAGAATGAAGTTTTCTACAACAACAACTCCAGATTTACTTGCCGCATTTGAGCACCTAATGCCATTAGATATTAATAATTTTTATGCAGGTGAAGCAAGACATATGCTTGATTGGCTTTGGGGTATAAACCTTAGCAGAGCTTTAACATATGCAGTACACGGAAAGAATAAAACATCAATGCTTAGTATAGGAAGAGTTCAGGGCCCAACACTTGCAATACTTGCAAAGCGCGAGAAGGAAATAATAAATTTTATACCAAAACCATTCTGGAGGCTCTTGATAAAGGCAAAAGACATTGAATTTCTAAACACAAAGGGAGATATTTTTGATAAGATAATTGCAGAAGAGTCCTATAATAAAACTATATCTGCAAAGGATGATGCACGAGTAAAGTTCATTGAGACAAAGGAAAACAGGCTTAATCCATATCCTCCCTTTGATTTGACTGCTTTGCAGCTTGAAGCAAGTAGAGTATTCCAAATGGATCCGTCAATTACTTTATCAACAGCACAGTCCTTATATGAAAAAGCATATATTTCATATCCAAGAACATCTTCACAGAAACTACCAGAAACACTCGGTTTGGAAAAAATAATAAGAGAAATAAGTAAAAATCCAAAATATGGAGCACCTACTAATACTTTAATAAAAGAAAAACTGTTTAAACCTCACGAAGGGGATAAAGTAGATGAAGCACATCCTGCAATATTTCCAACAGGAATTGTACCTTCTGGATTAAGCAGCTATGAAGAGAAATTATATGATTTAATAACTAAAAGATTTCTGGCTTGTTTTGCAAAGCCCGCTCACATAGCAAAAACAAAAATAATAATTAGTGTAAGTTCAGAATTATATGCTGCATCTGGGACTGTTATAATCAGCCCTGAATGGCTTTCAATATATAATTTTGCAAGAATAGATGAAAAAGTAATGCCAAAATTTGAAGAAAATGAAAAAATAAAAATATCTGATACTAAAATGAATGAATTAAAAACGCAACCGCCAAGACGTTATACAAAAGCAGGACTTATTTCAGAATTAGAAAAAAGAGATCTTGGTACAAAAGCAACGCGCGCACAGATTATTGATACTTTATTTAAAAGAAAATATATAGAAGGTACAAGTATAATTGTTACAAAATTCGGCATGAGTGTATATGAAGCTCTATCATCAAATTGTAGTATGATTGTTGATGAAAGTACAACAAGGAAATTAGAGGAGGACACAGATAAAATATCCAAAGGTATTATATTAGAAGAGGAAGTGATAACAGAAGGAAAAAAAATGCTTCTTGAAGCTCTTGATCAATTTAATAAAAATAGAGAACAGCTTGCAACTGCAATGAGGGCAGGTTTACATGAAAGTAATATTATTGGCAAATGTCCTGTTGATGGAGGTGAATTGGTAATAAGAGTGTCTAAAATAGGTAAACAATTTGTTGCATGTAATAATTACCCCAAATGTACACGTACATATTCAATACCACAGAAAGCATTAGTGCTTTCAACTGGCAAAGTATG
>JAJZYD010000050.1 GCA_021806095.1 Microcaldota archaeon | reverse complement strand
ACCCACACATCATATTTGTGGTGAGATTATGACAAAACCAAAATTTGAAATAAGAAAATTGGATGAGAAAAGATCTGTAATAGAGAAAAGGCTCAAAATTGTCGGAAAGGACAAAAGCGGAAAAACAATGTCATACTATGTATGGCTCTTCTTCTTTCTTGAAAAGAACAATAAACAAAAACATAAAAATATAGATGCAAGTAAATATGAAAAAAATAAAATGAAATGAAACAAAATGAAAATAGTGGTGGGAAAATGAGTGAAAAAAACAAAAGAATAGGAAACAGCGCAAGCGCTGAAAGGAGCAGAAGAAAAGATAGCAAGGAAATAAAAAGAATCTCAAGGATTCAGAAGTACTATCTAATTCCTTATCAGGAGAATGTTGATCTTGGAAAGCTTGCAGAAGAAATTATTGAAATAAAAGGAGTCCAAGAGGTCAATATTGGAGACAGCGGAGAGGGAGATAAAGATAGTGATTACGGGCTTATTGTGAAGACAAAGCACAGTGAGGAAGTTGACAGCAGCGAATTTGCAGAGATTCTTAACAAGAGAATAAAGGGAAAGTATGCAAAGATTGTGAGCTACTATTCCGTAAAAAGATAACATCTTTTTTATTTTAGTTTTTTTACTTATTGCTTTATTTATTTTTCTTTTTTATTTATATTACACTTACTGTAACACCCCTAACTAGAATTGAAGGCACAAAAGAATATGAACCTGCATCCCATGAAGTTGCCTGTATTGTATCATCAGCAACATATTCAATATTATTTAGCATCCTTAACATGTTATCATGAATTCTTATACCAACAATTTCTGCAATGTCTCTCTGTTTAATTATAAATTTTTTCTCACCGTTTTCTATATAGATTGCAATATCTCTCGGCACTGTTGAGAAATCACCTTTTAAATAATTGCTAAATCTTGTATACCATACATTTGTTATTAATATACCTCTTCTAACTTGCTTTATTAGCTCATCCACATTCTTTAATACTTTATTGTGCTCAAGCACAAGAGTCTTAGGTATAGGATTAACCAATCCACCATTGCCGGTACTTTTTGTACGATATTTTACTGCTGTTGAATAATTATGCAGTTTTGTCTTAAATATACCTTTCTCAATTATTGGATTTCTGCCTGTTGGATATCCTTCATCATCAAAACTAGATGATTCGATGGCACTATCAACATTACCATCATCATATATTGTTAGATCTGGATTAGCTACACTTGATCCTAATGACTTCAATGTAAAAAAGCTGTTGCCACTTTCAATATTACCTACACAAGCAGAATAATTAACAGATTCAAGCAGATTAGCTGCAGGAGCTGGCATATATATTATATCATATTTACTGCTTTCTATTCTCCCATGCGTCTTGACGCTTGATATAACATCCGTAATATGTTTACTAAATTTTTCTGCATTGATTTTATTAAGCATAGTTGAAGCGGTCACTTCTTGGTATGAAGTATATTTATTAAACACTCTTAAAGAAATTCTTAATGAGTTTGATTTATCGCTTACATTAACATCTTTGCTTGTTGCCAATGAATAATTACTGCATTTTAATACTATCATCCCAGAGACTTTCTCTCCTTTATTTTCTAAAGCAGTATTGATTAATGCATATGCAACATCAGATAAATCCTTAATATCAATATTTTTCAGCTTCTGGTCAAAATGTCTGCTTGGCTTATATTTAAATGGGCCTTGGGCAATTCCATTATAATCTTTCTTTGGCTTTAACGAAGATATTAAAAATTTTATTTTGTTTATATTAGTGTTTATATTATCTTTATTAAGATCAGGAATATCACTTCCAAATACTCTTTTGTCATGTGATATAAACAAACTTCCAGAATTATCATTTTTATAAACAACTGAATCAATCTTTGAATTTACTACTTTCATATATATTGCATTGTAAATTGAAGCTGTTGCTACCGCTTCATCAAAATTATTTTTCATTGCACTCTTAACAATATCCATTGCTTCTATTTCTTCTTTATTGCTTATTCTATTTTTTACATCCATAAAAATCATCTTTTAAATCTAAGGAGTGCTGACGCACCACCCATTGTTACAGGAATACCCTGTGTGGGCTCGCCCTTGCCGCATGTGCCCAAAAAGAGCTCAAAATCATTTCCAACAACATCAACAGCATTCCAGAAATCTACTGTAGAGGTCTCTAATTTAAAGTTATGAACAGGCATTTTAATGCTTCCTCTTTCTATTAGATATGCTTCATTGCCTTGATAAAGTGAAAAACTTCTTGTATCATCAATATTCCATTCTGTAAAGCTTTTGATATATATGCCGTTTCTAGCTTCCCATATAAGCTCACTTACACTAACATCACCGGGCTTCAAATATGTATTTGACATTCTTATGATGGGCTCATTTGTGTAGCTGTCGCTTCTAGCAGATCCATTGCTCTTTATACCTAGTTCATAAGCGTATTCTCTATTAATCAAAAGCTCATTTTGGCGCCCATTTTTAACCAGCTGTTTTGCCCTTGCCTTAACCCCTTCATCATCATATAAATAGGATCCATAAGCGCGCTCAATAGTCGGATCATCAATAATATTAACCGCATTGCTTCCTATCTTCATTCCTAAATTATCTTTTGTTATATAACTGCGACCTGCTTGAGCGGCTTCCCTGCCAAATACTCTATCCGCCTCGTTTGGATGGCCTATGCTTTCATGAACAGCAATTCCTGTAATTTC
>JAJZYD010000049.1 GCA_021806095.1 Microcaldota archaeon | reverse complement strand
GTCTCCATAATAAGCTTTTAATATAGGCTCTCCCATATTATCATAGTCATATAAGAATAAATTAATTACTTATGTCTATCAATTTTTAAATACATATGCTTTGGATCGTACCAAGTATTTAATGCAATAACATCATTTATTGTTGGGAAGTTTGATGGTAAAAATAAAAAACACATTTTATATATTTAAAAAGCAAAAAAATAATAAAGTATATATAATAAATAATTATGATTAATATGCAAACTATTTGTATATCACTTGGAGGAAGCGTAGTATCAAATAATAAAGGGCTTAATATTGAATATATTAAGGGATTTAGAAAAATAATAGAAAAATACAAAAAAATAAAGTTTGTTATAACTGTTGGTGGAGGTTTTATAAGCCGAAAATATATAGAAATTCTTAGAGAAAATAATATTAGTGAATTTGCGCTTGATGAAATCGGCATTGCATTCACTAATGTGAATGCGCTTGCAGTAAAATCAATTTTTAATAATATAGATAGCGTTTATCCAGCAGTAATAAAGAGTGTTAATGTATCAAAAGCCACACACCAAAGCAGAATAATGTTTTGTTCAGGTTCAATACCAGGAATTACAACAGATGCAGATTCAGTACTGCGTTGCGAATCTTTAGGTGCTAAAAGGCTTATAAACATTAGCATTGAGAGTGGAATATATGATAGAGATCCAAAAGAAAAAGGAGCAAGAAAACTCTCACAATTGACACACAACGAGCTCATCGAACTCGTTGAAAAATATGATACACGCGAAGCTAAGGTCAATTTTGTATTTGATCTTGTTGCCAGCAAGCTTGCAAAAAGGTCGAATATAAGAATAGATTTTATTGGAAGCAACTTAGATAATCTTGATCTAGCAATCTCAGGTAAAGAGCATAGTGGGTCTGTTGTAAAAGATTAATAATTTTACCAAGTTTTATTTAAAATTTATAATAATTATCTATAAATGGTTTTTATAATTCCTAATTTATATATATCTCTTTATATAATGTTGGATCTTGATAACTAGAGATTATATATAATCTGCCCTCTTTTTTAATATTTAAGCCATCAACATATGCACTGATATTTAATTGATTAATCCAATTATTATATATTGAATTATATATATAATTTACATGTGTATTTTCTAAGCTGGATACAAAGCTTTGTACTTCAACATAAGATGAATATTTAGTAATGGCAATATTAATTGTATTATTTATGTTATTAGAAAAATATAATGAATAAGCAAGGATTATGGTACTTATTATGCAACCTAAAAGCAACAATCCATAAAACGGCATATTATTACCCTAATTTGACATTTTTTAGCAATAACAATTAATATAATATTGAAATCAATTAATACATGATCCTAAACATACCTGTTTATAACTAAAATTTCCAACATTGAATGGGGTGCATCTTAAATTATATTCTGTGCAATTTTGAAAAGATTGTGTCTTTATTTTATTGTTATTAATTGATACTTCTAAATTAAAATTATAAATATTGCTGAATAGATTAAGTAGCACCATACATTTTGTGTCATTAAAATTATTTGAGTGATCTAATTTAATTATACAATTAGACATTGTTTGATTTTTGTATATGCTTTGAAAAAAATCATAATATAAATTTGATGACATTATATTTTGATAATAACTATTTAATGAATTTAAATAATAATATTTAATTAATATAGAAAAACCCAATAGCAATATAATGAATGAAGCTAACACTTCAAGCAGAGCAAATTGCGCTTTTAATAGGTACATTTCTTCATCCTTGTTATCTAATATTATATAATATGTATTATAGATCCCTCATAATCCGTAGTCTTATTTATTTTTTTATTAAAAATTTGTGTTGTAATATTATATTGGAATAGATATTGTGATTTGCATAAAAATGTATTTTGATTTATTGTGCAGTTGGTTACATTGACTGAAGATTCATTCAATATTTTATTTATATAATTATTAACAATATTGATTTCATGTGAAACATAATTAATATTCCCACCAGATACCTCAGAATCATTATAAATTGCAAGAATAGATTGCAAAGAACTTAAGTTATTTATATAATTTTTATAATATGTTGGATAAATTATATACCTGCCGTTAAATTTATTTAAGACAACATAATTAGGATTCAAATACGGAGCAGGATTATAAACACTTTTAATTGAAGAACTACCATATATGCCATTTCCTTCAATTAATTCGTTTGTACTCTTAAGATTTGATAGATAAGAATCACCTTGAATACCACTTACATTAATGAATAAATTTATTTTATAGGCATTGATTTGTTGGTTTGTTATATTCTGAATAAAAGCGCCACTTATATTTTTCAATGCTACACAATAATATATATAAAAATAGCCGCTATCACAAAATGGAAATATATTTTCAATAAATCCATAGGTGTTACCTCCGCATTCTTGAACTTCTCCTTTTGGCTCTCCCGAATTATCTATATATGCACAATGGGACCACATAAATGCTTTAGTTAAGTTCTCATTTGATGATAAATTATAAATTATTGACTCATTTCTGTCTTTTATTAATGCTAAAGATTGTGAACTATTTGTATTGTTTGTTGAGTTGATTGATGGTTCAAACTCGGCATAAGATGAAACTGAAAGATTATAAGTTTTCGTTATGTTTTGATGATTTTGAGAAAAAATTGTTACAGATGTATGTATTGTTGTTTTAATAATACCTGTATTTTCTGGTATAATTGATGTTTGAATTATTTTTATATAAGAACCATTTATATTAGAGAAATTTAATGGAATTATATTGGCATTATTTGTAGCAAATATTATATTATTAATTTTATAATTTCCA
>JAJZYD010000048.1 GCA_021806095.1 Microcaldota archaeon | reverse complement strand
AATAATTGTAGATTGCACATTATGACCAGCTCTTGATATCTGTATAGTTTATTAGTCCTACACATTTTACATCGTATATCACAGCGATTGTTTCCTTGTCAAAATCATAACGTATTCCGTGTGTAAAATAAACGTCATTGATTGTAATTCCCAATCCTTTTTCGCTGTTTACTTTTATCGTGTGTTTCAGCACGTTTTTAAGTAATTCAATCTTTAGTGCTGTTAATTCAATGTCCGAAAATGTTTCCGTTAAGGACAATATTACACTATCTATTTCTTCTATTTTTGTAAACATTGTTATCATCTCTTAGAAAAATTAAAAAATTTATAATAAATAAAAATTTAAGCGGTTTTACCCGCTTCTTTGTCAGCCTTAGGTTTTTGTTTCCCCTTGAGCCATTTAGGTTGCTCAATCTTGCGTTTTTTATCAACACTCAAGACATAAACAGTTTGTCCTTTTACGTCAGTTTGAAGAGCCTTAGTTGATATATGACTACTATTCTGTAGTTCTGTTGCAATTAACTTAGCTCTTTTCATTCTCACATTTTCAGGTTCTTCTATTACGTATGAAGTTATGTCAAAGAAATACTTATCTTTAGTAATCTTTGACATTTCTTCTCTAAGTGCTGATAGCTGACTATTCCTTTTTGACGTTAATTTCTCAACGTCCTTATCACTCAAATTGAGTTCTATTATTCCCATTGTTACCATTTCCTAATGACCTTTTTATTTATCATCGCAAGGTCATAACTAACGATGTTTAGCTAATGTAAAATTAGAGCCATTTAGCACACTCTTTAAAATTTATTTCAACGCAATCATACCTAAGCGTATTTTTACCTTAGTTAGTGAGTGGTTTTTCGATTTTTTTACAGGTTCAACACTCAAAACCTAAGGTAAACCTTAGTCTTATGCATTTTTCTCTATCACTAATCAAGAGATAAGTGTTTTTTCACCACTTACAATATAGGTATGCATAGTAACCTTATAAATGTTTCCATTTAAAACTGCATCTATTTCAATTAATATTCATAATCCCATATATTTATAAGTCCTGACGCTATGACAGGTCAATGAGATTGCAGATCCAAAAACTAATAAAATTATATTTAATATATCTGTTATCTTATTTGTTATTTAATAATAATAGAAATATATTACCTAATAATATAAGCTTATATAATGAGGTATAGATTTATTACCTATTTCCCCCGCTCAATTCTGGCATCTTTTGGCATCTATTTTGGCATCTTTTTAATTATCACTCCCATCATTCATATTATAGCTTAAAATATCATTTATTTGCATTTTATGTTGTTCAATAAATGTTATTTTAAAATGTATTTCTAATAAACTAATATTTTTAACATATTTAATAGTTATATATGTTAATTCAAAATTATTTCTTTCAAATATATCTAAAGCATTTTTGCCTATTTCTTCAGCGGTAATAATGACTTCATAGCGATATAGACCTAAATATTTTATTTCATTAAATTTAGCTTTTATGTAAAAATTATCAAATATATTAGTAATATTTTTTAATATAAAATATTCAGCTCTTTTACTATTATTCATAATTTCACTTCACCATTTTTAATATGATTTTTTAAATGAGTTTTAGCTTTTTCTCTTGATATTAATTCATTACAAATTTTACAGGTTAAAATGTATTTATCACGAATAAAATATTTATAAAGAAATACATTATATCTTTTTTCTTTTATATAGAAATGCATTTTTCCGCCTCTTTTTTATTAAGCCATTCATAGCCTACATTGTCAATATACTTCATTTTAGTATTTTCCCTCTTTAATTCTTTAGTTACAGGTTGTAATACAACAGTATTATTATCATATTGTGATTTTAAACCGCTCCATTGTGTATATGTTGCTTTAAAAATTCCACTTTCATTAAAGAATATAGCATTTTTAGGAATACCTTTTATTACATTATGTTTTGTATCATTAACTATATATTCATAATCTTTGACACCTAAAATATTTATTATTTGTTTATCTTCTAATTTGAGTTTTCCCATTTCTTTATTATCAACATATTGAGAAGGTAATTCTTTATTAGTAAAAAAGCTATCAGTATCTGTATAATATAAATTTTCAAAACCTATAATATCTTTTGAGCAATAGAAATTTTCTAATCGTGCATTAGCGGTAACTTCAGATGCAATTAAAGGATTATATCTAACAGGTAATTCTTTTAATACAGATATAAAACCATTATAAATACTAATAAATTGATTATTATAATTAATACGTTGTTTATCTGTATTTTGCACAATATATCTTAAAGGTCTATCTTTTATTTTATTTATATCAATCAATTCTGAAGTTGCTTTATGTTGTCCAAATTTACCATATAATGAATTTAATATAATTTTATAAAAATTACGTTCATAAGGATTTTCTGCATTTTCTTTAAAATAATAAAATTCTTTTACAAAATCTTTAAATAAATAACTATTATGAAATTCATATACTTTATGAATTTTAATTTTAGCATTTAATTCATATAAAGCTTGATATTCTTTACCTGTAATCCATTGAGTATTTTCTAAAAAAGGAATTAATTTACCTTTAAACATATCATATACGGGGGAATGCCCTTTAACTTTATAAGAAATATTTAATAAATAATTATAATTATTATTTTTAATTTCATCATATAGATATTTATAATCTTTTAATTCATTATGAAATTTAATAGAATACATACTATCACTCATCTTTTTAGGATATAATGAATTGTAATCATAATAATGTAATTTATCACATTCTCCTATTTTATAAGCCATTACTATTCCACCGTGATAAGATGAAAGTGCTTCTTTAATCAAAAATTTAGGAAATGAAATAGTATGTTTTAAATAATTTGCTCTATATGTTGTCATTGAAGATGAGGCTAAAGACACGCCTATTTTAATTTTTTCATTATTAATAAACTTAGTAAAAAATTCATATAATATTCTACAATCTTCTTTACAAGCACTATAACCATTATTATAAACTTCATTATTCCATT
>JAJZYD010000047.1 GCA_021806095.1 Microcaldota archaeon | reverse complement strand
CATATATTATATATTATATATAAATAAATAGGGTGGAGATATTATAAAATGAAAACTTTAAAAAGGTGAGCTGAGTGATATAATATAAAAGTCAACATCCTATCACTAATGTACATGGTATTGTATTTGCCTGTGCTTCTGCAAATGTGATAAAAATACCTAAAAATATTATAAATAATATTATTGAAAATTTATTTAAAATTAAATTATTTTTCACTTTCTCACTTAAATAATTATTTATTTAATCTTTAGAATGTTGACTTTTTAATACTTTTCTTTTAAAATGAATAAAACAAACCCACATAGAAAGCAGGTTTTTTTTCTCTCATCTATAAATCCCTAACAATGCCATGCAAGGTGATTTTTATGAAAATAAATAGTAACATAAAATATAAAATACCAAATTATATTTTATAATATAATTACAATATTTTAAAAATAATTAAATTATTTATATATAATCAAAGATCATGATTATAAGCCCAAAATCAATAACAAAAATTGTAATAACCGTCGCTTGCTGTTCCTCCAATCATAGTACCATTTGTAGAATAATCTGCATAATAGGAGTTATATTTTGGCAAGTAGTTGTATAAGCATTAATTGTATTACCTGTTATCAAATTAAATATGTAAGGTGCAAGCATTGCGACTATAACACCAACTATACCACCCATAATCATACCCATTCCATAACCCTGAAGTATTCCTCTAGTTTGCCCTGGCATTACATGTGCACCTGCATATAAAGTACCTCCAAGAATCATTAACATAAGACCAACTATAAATATTGCACTATATATTATATTTGTTATATTTAATAATGTACAAGGTATTGTATTAAAAGTTGAGCTTGAAGTTCCACCTGTTGTAGTACTAGGTAAAGTAACTATCTCAAGCCATGTACTCCAATCTCCTGTTGTACTATCTTGTGTTTGAAACCAATATTCAGTGATGTAAGGAAAATCTTCTACTTGCGTCCATGTACCACAAGGATCGTTATATGGATCTTCCTCACAACTACTTCCATAACTGAGACAATTTGATGTTGGTGCAGTTGTACTACTATAACCATTTAAAAGATATAAATTACAAGTATCCTTATTATTCCCTTCTGGGCTTAAAGCAACGTTTTTATTTATATAAGTATGTAAAGGACCGCAATTATTATTGGCTAGAAGTTCTGGAGAAGTTCCACAACCTGTTTGTGAGTATGTGCTATTTATAAATAAAAAATTAAAAATTAATAATATAATAATACTTACAAAAATAAATTTATAATCATTCATTGAATCTGTATTTTATATCAAGTAAATATTTAATAATCTTACGATAAATTTGCTTTTAGATTTTTATTCTGTCATTATGTTTTTTAGAAAGTCATATAAATATATAAAAATATACAATTTAAATAAATATTAAATATATAAGTCAAGATTAATAATTTAATATGGGGATAAATATGTTGTTTAGCGAGCTTGTTTCTTATTATGAAAAGCTTGATAAAATATCATCAAGGCTTTCTATGATTGAAATAATGTCAGAATTATTTAAAAAATCTGATAACAAAGAAATATCTGCAATTGTTTACATGACTCAAGGCGTCCTTTCTCCTCCTTTTGAAGGAATAGAATTTGGCATGGCAGAAAAAATGGTAGAAGATGCAATTGCTATTTCGACAGGCTTTACAAAAGAGGAAGTTGAAGCAGAATATAAAAAACAAGGCGATATGGGTATTGCCGCTTACAGCTTAATAGGAAAATCAAAGCTAAAAAGAATGACTAAAGAAAAATATACTGTAAGTGAAATATACAATATAATGATGAAAATTGCAAAAACCTCTGGGAGCGGAAGCAAAGATATAAAAACAAAATTACTTGCAAATATGATAGTTTCTGCAACACCAACAGAAGCAAAATATATTGTTAAATATCCGCTTGGTCAATTAAGACTTGGTGTTGGCGATGCCACTGTTCTTGAAGCTCTCTCTGTCATGTCATCAGGCCATCGTGAGCTAAAAGAAGTGCTTGAACGGGCATATAATCTTTGCAGTGATTTAGGTTTAGTTGCAGAAACACTGAAGTTAGAAGGCATTAAATCAATAGAAAATTTTCATGTTACATTATTTAAACCAATAAGACCGGCGCTTGCTGAGAGACTTCCAACAGCAGAAGAAATTCTTAAAAAAATGGGTGGCAAATGTTCTGTTGATCAAAAGTATGATGGATTTAGGTGTCAAATACATAAGAAAGATGGCAAAGTGCAGATATATTCAAGGAGACTTGAAAATACAACGTCTATGTATCCTGATCTTGTTGAAGCAGCAAAAAAAGAACTTAAAGTCAATAGTATAATAATAGAAGGAGAAGCCCTTGCATATAATGATGCAACAAATGAGTTCTTGCCGTTTCAAGAAACAATTCAAAGAAAGCGAAAGTATGGCATCGCTGAGAAAATTACGGTACTCCCTCTTAAACTCTTTGCATTTGACATTATGTATGTAGATGGGAAGGATTTAATGAATGAACCATATATAAAAAGAAGAGAAGAGCTTGAAAAAGTTCTCAAAGGGGCAGACATAATTACACCAGCAAGACAGATTATAACAGACAGTGCAAAAGATCTTAATATTTTTTTTGAGGAATCAATATCAAATGGTCTTGAAGGCGTTGTTGCAAAAGATTTAAATGCACCTTATATTGCAGGTGCAAGAAAATTTGCATGGATAAAAATGAAGAGAAGCTATAAAGGGGAGCTTTCTGACACTATTGATTTAGTTATTATTGGATATTATCTTGGAAGAGGAATAAGAAGTAAATTTGAGTTTGGCGGGTTGTTATGTGCTGTATATAATGAAAAAAGGGACATGTTTGAAACTGTATCAAGAATTGGTAGTGGATTTACAGAACTCCAGATGGTTGAGCTTAAGAACGCATTGGAAAAAACAAAAATAAACAAAAAATTTCCGAGAGTTGATTCTGTAATAGTGCCGGATTTTTGGGTTTATCCAAAATATGTTATAACGGTAAGAGCAGATGAAATAACAAAATCTCCAACA
>JAJZYD010000046.1 GCA_021806095.1 Microcaldota archaeon | reverse complement strand
GAGAATAGCTCTGAATTTTGTAAAATCAGAAAGCAACTGCTCTGTTATTGGTTTTTTTCTTGATTTTGTGCTGTATTTTTTATCTAGCTCTCCTTGTTTGAACGCTTCTTTTGATAGTAAGTATAAACCATTATCAAAATCGTTAACAAAATTATCAATTCTTATGGCAAATCTAAAACCACTTGCTGTATCTCTTGTCCACGCATCATATATTCTTATTTCACTAAAATTAGTAAGTACTGCCCAAATACATCCTTTATAATAAGCATAATTAACCGATTGCTGTGCAAAGGTTGTTTTTATACCATTCTGTTCTCTGTATCCATCTAAATCTTCATCAAGTGGTTTTGCCTCTAGGTAAAATTTAGGAATTCCATCAATTTTGAAAGCATAATCTACTCTCTTTCTAGAAACGTTGTCTTCTGGAGTAACTTCATTAGAATTATCTACATCCCAACCCAATGCCTTAAATAAAAGCAAAATAAAATCTTTTTTAGTAGCCTCTTCTCCGTATCTTTTGCCTCGCTCGTGATTATACTTCTCAATTAGCTTTATTATCTCCTCTTTAACTTGTTTTTTATCCATAACTTCACTACTTTATCTTATTCATAATCTTCCCATAAATCTTTATCATCTTTCCTTTTTTATGTGTTTCTTCATATACTACAAAGTCAACTTATTTATACTTAACTTATTGCAGTCTTGTAGTGTTAGAATTAGGTAAATGTTGAAAATGAAACTATTAGAGAACATGAAAAATAATGTACAAATAATAATTACCACTATAATAATCCAGGTAATTTTTGCTAAAAATAGTAAAATACGCTTGACAGATCTCATCGCCCAACGAGCCTGTACTCTTGGATATCTATATTTATGGTTTATATAGTGTGCTTTAAGAGGTCTTTGAAAAGAAACGTTATATTTGGCTAATTCAATTTTACTATAATTTACTAGGATTTGTCCTATTTTCTGTCTGGTGTTGTGGCCCTTTAATCCATATGATTTGAAGACCCTATGAGAAAGATTAATTATTGCTCTATTAAGCTCGTTTTCATCTAAATTATTATGATTGTATTTGATGTATAAATAAGTTTCATATGATCTCACAGATAGAGATTTCAAAACCAGATGCAAAACCAATTACGTATAAAATGGTTGCCTAATTTTCAATCTCCAACACTTAGTATTATTCCAAGCGTAATTGCTATCCTAACTACAAATATTAAAATTCCATACCATAATAAATTAGTATAGCAGCTTGACGCAGCTAATGACCTACTCGACACGGTATAAAAAGTTTTACATAACATATTTATTATTGTATACAAAAGCCAGTTTCAGAAACCTCTTGTTCAGTAGTTAGTTTTATATGTGTTAAAAACCATCTACAAAGCCTGTGCTAATGATTACCGATATGGGCTTTATCACTTTTACTTACTATTATTTACCTACCTATCTTAGAAGCAACTTTATCATAAATCTTTATTTGTAAGGCAAGAATACCACGACTTTTAAGTCGTGAGTGAATTGTACATCACAAACAGATAAAAAGTTTGCAACGTAATCATAATAGATACTACAAACTTTAGCCAGCAGAGAAGGTCATTTGTTAAAGCAGAAAAGTTTTAAAAGTTTGACATATAATTTATATCATGCTATCTAAGTATAATAATATTAGTTCAATTGAAAATAAAAAAATTGTAAGATTAAAAAGGAGAATTCTGCCCGCACTGTTGGCAGGGATAACACTCTCAATTCTTGTATTACTTCTTAATTATTTTAATATTGATTTGCGTTATGGATTTGGAATAAGTGCAATTATATTTACCTCATTCGCAAGCAGTATTTTTATTATGTTTATAATACCAAATTCAAGAGCCGCACAATACAGCAAATTTGTAAAGAGTTATATTTTTGCAGCAATAGTTGGTTATCTTGGAGGTTTTGCAATAAATATTTTACCTCTTTATGTGGTTAGTGGAATAGTTTTATTTGTGTTAATATTATTGTTAATAATTACTTCAAGTGAACATCCTCCCGCAGCTGCAATAGCATTTGCGTTTGTATTATATCATATAGGATTTGTAGGTATAATACTTATTGTAGTTGGTATAATTATAGTATTGATTTTGAGATTTGTGTTAGAAAAAAGCATATTTGAAGTTGAAATGGATTTAAAGAAGAATATAAAGAAGAATATAAAGAAGAGTAAGCATTCAAAAAACAACAAACATAAAATTTAATGATTATTTTATATTTTTGCTATATAAACATACAATTAATAAAAATATAATAATTATTTTATAATATTATTATAACAAACACAACAAAAGGTGAGCATATAAATAATTTTTCAATAGTTACAACAAAAACACCGTTAAGAATAACATTCACAGGAGGAGGTACAGATTTAAGAGATTACTACAAAAATAATAGCCCTGGTGCTGTTGTTTCAGCTACGATTAATAAATACATTTATGTTACAGTTGCCAAAAATTTTTATAAGGATGAAATAAGAATTTCATATTCAAAGAGCGAAGACAAAATAAAAAATATTAATGATATACAACACCCAACAGTTAGAGAAGCATTGAGGCTCTTAAATATAAGTGGGGGAATACAAATTGTAAGCATAACTGAGATACCATCAAAAGGAACTGGGCTTGGTTCAAGCAGTAGTTTCCTTGTTGGTTTGCTCAATGCTCTACATACATGGCTTGGAGAAAATGTTACGCAAGAACAGCTCGCAAAAGAAGCGTTTCATATCGAGCGTGAAGTATTAAAAGAAGAGGGCGGAAAACAGGATCAATATATTGCAGCATATGGTGGAGTAAGATTAATGGAGTTTTACGAAACCGAACAGGTATCATTAAAATCTATAGTGCTCAAGAATGAGTTGTATGAAAATCTTCAATCTAGTCTTATTATGTTTTATACTGGAAAAGAGAGAAGTTCTGTTGACATACATAAAAGTCAAATTAAAAAAATAAAAGAAAATATAATATTTTATAATGAGATGCGGGATATAGCTTATAAAACATATGATGCAATAGTAAACTGCGATATAAATAAATTAGGAAAACTTATGGATATGAATTGGCAACTTAAAAAGAAACTTAGTGAAGGCATTACTGATCCTATAATAAATTCCTATTATGAACGCGCTAAGAAAGCAGGTGCTATCGGCGGAAAATTAATGGGAGCTGGTGGCGGAGGGTTTATGCTTTTTGTAGCAGATTCGTCAAAGCATGATGCAATAAAAAGAGAATTATCAG
>JAJZYD010000014.1:4550-19962 GCA_021806095.1 Microcaldota archaeon | reverse complement strand
CACATGCAATTGCATGTATTATTGCATATATTATATATTATATATAAATAAATAGGGTGGAGATATTATAAAATGAAAACTTTAAAAAGGTGAGCTGAGTGATATAATATAAAAGTCAACATCCTAAATTTTCTTAAAAGGAAAATTAGGGAAGTATTAAAAAATTTGCAAGAAGAACAAAAGATAAATATTTTGTATTTCAAAAAATATAAAAAAAGCAATCAAAGATATCCAAAAGATTGGGTTGATATTTCCGGTGAATATATAATTCAGTATAATAATATTAAGGCATTAAAGCAGATTGCTGATAAAATCAAAGAGAATATGATGGAAGGAAATAATAGGCGTATTACACTTACTATATTGCGACATTCTGGACTTAGTGAAGAAGATATATTGCAAATTATTAAAATAAAATGTGGCGATAATGTTTATATAGAAAAAGAATATAATAGAAGAGGGGAAGTTTTAAGATTTTATAACAAAAAATAAAAAAGGGTAATAAAATGAGTTTTAATGATGGAGATTTTCTAAAAGTAGATTATACAATGTGGGATGCGGCAAGCAATGAAATTATTTATACAACAAATGCAGAAACCGCTAAAAAAGCAAACATATATGATGATAAAGTAGTTTACAAACACAGCATAATAATATTGGGTTCAAATAATACAATAAAAGGTCTAAATGATATACTCAAAGACATGAAAGAAAAAGAAACAAAGAAATTTACATTAGAATCAAAAGAGGCATTTGGAGAGAGAAATGAAGATCTTGTATATGTAGTGCCTTTATCAAAGCTCAAAAATCAGAATATTAATCCTTATCCTGGGATGAGCGTTGATGTTGATAATACAAGAATGATAGTTAAGAGTGTAAATTCAGGCAGGGTAGTTCTTGATGCAAATCATCCGCTTGCTGGAAAAAAACTTATATATGAAGTTACATTAATAAAGCAGCTTAAAACAATCAATGAAAAGATTGAAGGACTTATAGATATGTATAATATCAAACATTCAAATATAGAAGTAAAGGATGATAGTGCAATAATTTCATTTGATAATTCTGTAAATAAAAATGCGGATTATTTTATTGCAAAAGCACAAATAATTGCAGGTATATTCACTAATCTTAAAGAAATAAAGAGAGTAGAAATAAAAGAAGAGTATATCAAACCGGAATTAGCAGCAGAAACAAAAGAAGAGAAGAAATAATATAAAAATTAGCTCTAAATAATGGAAATTTTCCATTAATAACAGTAGGTAGTTTACTTTATACCACTGATTTTATTTGAAAGTGGAAGTTTTGCAATTCCAATAAAGTTTTTGATTTTTTACTTAAATTACCAAAAAATTAAGCAAAAATCTTTCTTATCTTCTCATTATTCCAACCTTTTGTTGAATAATATAATAAAAGTTTTCGTTATTTATCTAACACGAAAGCAAAAGTGTGCAAGGTATTTAAAGCTTTTCAGTGAGATTATTGCAGTGATATGAATGGAAGGAGGAGATGGCCAGGAATAAAACAATTGAATTAATTTTATTTATTTTCCTTTTTTATTTTTATTGATTTATTTTATTTGCTTTATTCTCTTATGTTGATTGCAAATATGCTGTTTATATTTATATTGAGTATCTTCGCTATTTCTGATTTCTCTGCATTGAGCATTATAACATAACTGCTCCATTTTGTTGTTAAATCATTGCCCCCGCATATAGGACACTTTTCTCCTCTTGTTATTATAATTCTACATTTTTTACATGCTTTCCCTTCCATTTATAAACACCATAATTTTATTTTATTATTTATGAGACTTTATCTGCTTCTTTTCTTTTGTCTGCTTCTTTGATTCAGATATAATCCATTCCGGCCTCCCTAAACCGGTTGGCTTCATTGTTAATGCAATCTTTGAATCTTTTAATGATTTTTTCAAGCTGATTGTTGATATTTTAGCATAGACCATATCGCCTTTCTTCAAACTTTTTCCTGTTCTTTTAGATACAAATGCTCCACTCCTTTTATCAAAGCTTATGAAATCACCTATAATTTGAGAAACATGGGCAAGCCCATCAATTGGACCTATCTTAATGAAAGCACCAAATTCAGCAAGCTCAGATACCTCTCCAACAACAATCTCTCCAACAACTGGTAGAAATGTCAGCATATCAAATGTCACATCATGCTTTGTTGAAGGATCTCCAGGCATTATAATACCATCACTTATATTTCTTACATTGTATAATACCAAAAGAATTCCCATATCTTTATCTATTCTGCCTTCATACTTGCTCCTAAGAATTTCAGTAGCAACTTTTTCAATATTCTCACCAAAGCGTGATGGTGGTAATTTAAACGTATCTCTTATAGTATATATTTTATACAAACTCTCACCTAATCTTTTATAATCAGCTGAACAATATATTATTGGGAATAAAAAAATATAAATAATATAAGGGTGCACTTCTCTTTACTTTTTTAATACATTTATTATTTTAACATCCCGCTTATCGTCATTTTAACGCAATTTATATTTAGATCTTTCAACCTTTTGTATAGCTCTGTATCATTTGTCACAACCTTGGCTTTAGTTGTTTGCGCATATTTATAAATCCATTCATCAACATTTTTATTATCATTAATTATATCAATAGATTTATGTTTTATTGCTTCTAATGCAGTTTTAGCATATACTCCTCTTCTTCCGGTACTTTTAGCAATATTATTAAGTTCCCTTATTACTCCTTTTGAAATGATTATTTTACAGTTTGGATAGTTTATTTTAATTAATTCAAAAATATCTTTTCCATTAGCAAACCCAAACAAGATTGAACTTGTATCTATTATAATATTACATTCATTTTTAATGAACATTAAAAAACCTAAAATATGAACATATAAATAAAATTATTTTTATTCAGCAGTTAAAAAAATATTATAATAAAATAAAGTTAATATTATTATAATTATCATTAATATTTATTATTGAATAATTAATACATAAAAATATAATAATAATATATGCGTTTGAAAAAATATTATAATATTTCTGCTTGCAATTTCCTCCTGCTTTTGCAGGAGCTGTTTGTAAGGTGATTTGATGAGTGTAAAAATAAACAAAATAAATGATAGAGAAAGAAAAAGGATTATTATAATGGGTGCAGCTGGACGTGATTTCCACAACTTCAATACTCTTTTTAGAGATAATCCAAATTATGAAGTTGTTGCTTTTACTGCTACTCAAATTCCTTATATTGTAAATAAAACATATCCAAAAGAGCTTAGCGGCGCGCTTTATCCAAAAGGAATTAAAATATATGATGAAGCTGAACTCCCCACGCTCATCAAAAAGCTCAAAGCAGATGAATGTATATTATCATATAGTGATCTAAAATTTTCAACAGTTATGGACAAAGCTAGCCTTGTTAATGCAAGCGGGGCAGATTTTTCGCTTATTGCTCCAGAACATACAATGCTAAAATCAAGCAAGCCCATTATAGCAGTATGTGCAGTCAGGACAGGAAGTGGTAAATCTCAGACAACACGCTACATTGCATCAATGCTTAGAAATCTTAATTATAAAGTTGTAATAATAAGGCACCCTATGCCTTATGGGTTGCTGAAAGAGCAGATAATACAAAGGTATACAACACTTAAAGATCTTGACAGGTACAAGGCAACAATTGAAGAAAGAGAAGATTACGAACCACATATAAAAAATGGATTTGTGGTATATGCTGGAATTGATTATGAAAAAATATTGAGAAGCGCCGAGAAAGAAGCAGATATTATAATTTGGGATGGAGGCAACAACGATGCACCTTTTATAAAACCAGATATGCTTATTACAGTTGCCGATCCACTGCGCGCTGGCAATGAGCTTGATTATTATCCCGGAGAAATTGTTGCAAGAATTGCTGATATATTGCTTATTAATAAAATAAATTCTGCAGAAAAAGATGAAATAAATATTGTAGCAAATAATCTTAAATTAATCAATCCAAAGGCAAAAATTGTTTATGCAAACTCTATTGTTAATGTAGACAATCCAAGATTAATAACAGGAAAGAAGGTGCTCATTGTTGAAGACGGACCTTCAATTACTCACGGCAATATGAAATTTGGTGCTGGAACCGTTGCGGCAAAGCTTTACAATGCAGCTGAATTTGTCGACGCAAAGAAATATGCAATTGGAACAATCAAAGAGACATTTAAAAAATATCCAAAACTTAATGTTGAACTGCCGGCAATGGGGTACTCTATAAAGCAGATTAAAGATCTTGAAGCAACAATAAACAATGCTGAATGTGACTCTGTTGTATCTGCAACACCGACAGATTTAAGAAGAATCCTAAATTTAAACAAACCACTTGCACAAGTGACATATGAACTTGAACCGAAAGGCAAAGATCTACAAAATATAATAAAAAAATTTGCCGCAAAAATAAAAAAATAGTCAATGAATTGCATGCTCTATAAAAACATTAAGCTGAATATATGCAGAGATGTTTATGAACCATGTGAAGATTCTTTTCTGCTTGCGGAAGCTGTAGAAGAATATGCTTATGGAAGCACGCTTGATATTGGTACGGGCTCAGGAATCCAAGGCATCGTTGCAGCAAAAAAAGGCTGTAGCGTTACTTTTGCAGATATTGACAGCAGAGCGCTCAAATGCTCAAAGCTCAACGCCTCGCTCAACGGCATCTCGGCTCAATTCCTGCTCGGCAACCTCTTTGCCAATATAAACAATAAATATGACACAATTATATTCAACCCGCCTTATCTTCCCAACAATTCAAAACATAGAGTATTGGCATTAGATGGGGGCTCAGATGGAAGGGCGCTCATCAATAAATTCCTTTATGCTTATAGCAACTACCTTAACAAAGATGGAATTGCACTGCTTGTAGAAAGCTCATTTAATAATTATAATAATGACATAGAAAAATATGATGCAGAACTGATAAAAAAAGGACACTACTTCTTTGAAGATATTGTTGTATTGAAATTATACAAGCAAAATATAAATAAAATAAAATAAAAAAGAGATATTTACCAGTTCTTTCTGTCAACAACCATATAATCATTAACAGCCAATACTGCACTATAAGGAATCTTAAGCTGGCCGCCTTCCACATTCATCTTGTTGACAAGGCTGCTGTCAAGATTTGGTTCAACTATAACATAAGTTATTTCCCCCGTAATCTCATTTATCTCTAAGTCAAAAAGTCTGCCAACATCAAATCCATCTGTTGTTACTACCTTTTTACCAACCAGCTGTCTCGCTATTATAAATTTTACCATTTAAACACCTAAACTAGTCGTCTTCTATTCTAATATTTAATGATATAATTTATATACTTTATGCTTAATTTATGATAGTGGAACTTTTTACTTTTACAATTATTTTATTTATTTGATTATAAAGATTAGCGGAAAATTGACGAAAGGTTTATATAAGTTTCAACAATAAATTATATCTAAACAGACAGCTGATCTAATCAATTTTTGTGATGCTGAATCTGGTGATATTATGGCAAAATCATATGTAGAATTTGAGGTTTCGGAGGATTTAGTGACAAAAACAGCAGAAGCACTCCAGTTAGCAATGCAGAGTGGTGTTATTAAAAAAGGTGCAAATGAAGTTACAAAGAGTATAGAAAGAGGATTGGCAACCTTCGTTGTAATCGCAGGAGATGTTGAACCTGAAGAAGTTGTTATACATATACCAAAGCTTTGCGCACAGAAGAAAATTGCATATTCTTATATGCCTTCAAAAGTAGACATAGGAAAAGCTATTGGTATTAATGTCCCATGTGCTGCAATCGCTGTTGAAAATCAAGGTAGTGCTGCACCTATTATAAAAGAAATTATATCAAAAACAAGTGGTACTATGCCAAAGGAGCAAAAAGCAAAAGAGGCAAAGGCAGAAAGCAAAGTAGAGTCAAAAGAGTCATCAAAAAAAGAAAAGAAGCAGTAAAAATATTAGGAATAACAAATAAAATAAATAATATATTAATATGTGATTCTTATGCCTGAAATTTCAGATTTAAATAAAGATAATAAAGAAGAACAATTATTTGCTGGCTATCTTGCTGAGATAGTTGAGGTTAAACAATCAACAAAAACAGGCATATATGGAGAAATTTATATAGTATCGTGCAGGATTCTCGAAGGAAGGGACAAAGGCAGAATTATAAGAAGAAACATGTTAGGCCCTGTAAAGAAAGGGGATGTTGTAAGATTGCCAGATACAAGTAGAGAAGCACGTGATATAAGAGTAAAATAGAGATGATAGAATGAAATGCTCATATTGTGCTGTTGATATTAAAAAAGGGACGGGAATAATGTATATCCACAAAAATGGGAATATTAACTATTATTGCAGCAACACCTGCTACAAAAATAATATAATTCTGCGTAGGAAAATAAACAAGAAAATTGTTTTGAAAAATGAGGGTAAAAAACAAACCGCCAAAAAATAAGAGCTGCATTACTACATTGTTTATTAGTTCCAATAATTTATTCAAACTGTTTCATTATTAGATTCTTTATATCTGTTATTTTTGGATTCTTAACATTTATTTTTGGATAAAATCCCAAAATACCAAATCTTGTATGATCCCCGCTCTTTGTATTCTGTGGTTTTTCAAATAATGACTTCTTTGAATATGTGAATATGTCTATTGTATAATTAGGCTTTGCTTCTATAAATATATCTGGAGCAATAAATTTATTTGTGTGTTTGTAATATGTATCTGCGTCCATCACATTTACAAACATCTTATCGCCTTCTGCGCTCTTGACTTCTGATAACTTTTGCATTAATTTTCCTTTTATTTCTTTCTTTTCTTCATCACTTACAATCCCATCCTTAAAGCGTTTATCATTTATCCATATTGTGCCAACACATAAGTTTGAAACTTCAGCAAAAGCCTTTGTCCTTTTCATATCAAAATCAAATATATGAATTCTTAGATTTTCTCTAGATAAATCTGCAGGGAAGAATTTGCTAATTGCACTTTTTGTAATGGACTTAATTGAATAAGGCATTTTATTATATATATTCCTAAGTGTTCCTTTGTACTTCATCAATGATTCTCTAATATTATATCTTATACTAATACTCTTGTTTTTTGTTGTTTTGTTTTGTGTATTGATAGGATCTAACTTCAATGAAGCATAACCTTTGTTAATCAACCATGTATTTATCAAAAATTTATTATGCACTTCTTGTGCTCCATGATCTGAAACTATAAACACAGACGCTTTCTCTTTTTTTGCGTGCTCCAATATAAAACTTATAAAAGAGGAAATTTCAGAATATATTGGAAGTAGGTATTTTGCTTTGTCGCTTCTATTCATTGTATAATGCTGTATTCTATCAGTCTCTGTAAAGCAGACATAAGCAAAGTTATAATTTCCAGATTCTATGAGCTCTTTTGAAAGATCTGAACGTGCTTTTATTGTTTTAACAAACTCAGATGTTATATAATCAATGGTTATCTTCCCATCGGCAAGATCTTTTTCAAGATCTATCTCGCCATGAAAATTATACTTGTTCATTAATTCTTCAATTCTTTTGCTGTTGGTCTTTGAAGGAAGCGGGAATCCTGTAAGCATGTCTATATTTTTGTTTAAAGGAAGTTTTGTAACCATTGCTGGAGTTATAATCAGACATTTATAATTTCTTTCTGCAAGTTCTTCCCAAAATGGCTTGTGTTTATGTGAATCATAAAATACCAAATCCTTTACATAATTGCGGTCTAAAGTAAAGAAATCTGGTACACCATGCTCCTTGGGATTGAGCCCTGTATATAGGCTTGGCCAAGCTGGTCCTGTCATTGGCGGCATTGTAGATTCAAGATCAATTATTGAATTGGATTTTAGAAACTCGCTAAAAGCCTCCATTCTTTGCATTCCTTCAAACTCTTTTAGAATTGATAAAGGTGCAGAATCTATTCCTATTAAATAAACTTTATTTGCTTTTTTATTCTTTTTCTGATTTTTAATTTTTGAATCTTTAATTATTTTTTTCATTCAATCAACTTTTGTTTGTTGTAATAAATTTATAATAAATTTATAATAAAAATATTATATTAAATATATAAATTAATAAATATATAAATTATACAAATCAGATAAATATATATTATTAGATACTTGTGTATAATATTGAATGACAATTTATTCGTGTTTAAATGAAGAGTGATAAAAAAATTAATGTTGCGATTGTTGGATTAGAGGGAGATTTTAAAGAAGATATTGGAGAAGGTATTCAATTATATATATATGAAATATACAAAAATCTTCAGAGATTTGATGATATAAATGTAACTAAAAAAGAGTATAAAGTGCTCTTTGGAAGTTTTGGATACGCGATAAAAAAGTTAATGAGGACTCTATCCTTTGGATTATCTTTTATATTTGATTCATTCAAAAATATTGATATTGTGCATAATATAACAACGATGCCGACGTTTAAGCCAAGATTATTAAGAAAATATATATTGATAACAACAATTCATGATTTCAATGCAAAGCTTGATTTCAGGAAATTTGGTATAGAAGATAAGCAGAGATTTAAAGAAAGTTTACGTGGCAGCTTTGTGATGCTTATAATAAAACTAAATTTAAAATTTACTGATTATGTAATTGCAATATCAGAACAAACAAAAAATGAATGTATAGATTTAGGTTTCTCTAAGGATAAAATTTATGTTGTTAATAGCGCATTAAGAAGTATATTTAAATCAGAGCTTCTGAAGAAGAAAAAAGACAATAATATTTTCAAGGTTGGATATATTGGTGCATTTACAAAGCGCAAGAATGTCTCCTTCGCAGTTGAAGCATGTATGAAAGTGAAAGGTAGAGATTTTGAATTTTTGTTTTATGGCAAAGAGAATCAGGAGCAGATGAAATTAAAAGAAATTGCTAGAAGTGATAGTAGAATTAAATTTATGGGCTTTGCTCCTGAAGACCAACTTATAAAAATATATGATTCATTCGACGTATTTGTTTTTCCAAGTGTCTATGAAGGATTTGGACTTGAACCTCTTGAAGCACAGGCCCGTGGCATTCCTGTTGTAATTTATAAAAATTCTATGATTCCGAATGAAGTTAGAAAGTACTGCCTTGAAGCAGAAAGTCCAGAACACATGGCGCAGATTATAGAGGATTTGAAGAAAAATGGGTATAATGAAAAATTGAGAAAAGAAGCAATGAATTATGCAAGGAGCTTCACATGGGATAATACAATTAGTAAAATTGTTGATGTTTACAAAGATTTATTAAAAAGAAAAGAAAATAAAATATAATATAATATTATATAAAATTATAATATAAAAAATAAAATAAAATAACAAAATAAAAAAGAGGTTTTAACCTCTTGGCTAAACTGCTATTTACCAAAAATTTATTCTCCTCCCATTCCTGGTGGCATTCCTCCTCCCATTCCTCCGGCCGGAGCTTTACCTCTTGAAGCAATCATATCGTCGATTCTAAGTATTATTTCTGCTGCTTCTGCTGCACTCAATATTGCCTGCTGCTTTACTTTCATAGGCTCTAATATTCCCTTTGTTGCCATATCAGTTATGCCTTCCTTAAATATATCAACGCCATATGATATACCATCTTTTGTCTTATGCTTGTTTCTGAGCTGCATTAATATGTTTATTGAGTCTATGCCAGCATTCTCTGCTAATACTGTTGGTATTATTTCAAGTGCATCCGCGAACATCTGCACTGCAAGCTGCTCTCTTCCACCAACATCTGTTGCAAAGGATCTCAAGCCATTTGCAAGATCAACTTCTATAGCACCGCCACCATAGTTGTAGTAGCCGCTTTCTATAGCACTTGATACAGCGCCTATTGCATCTGTTAATGACCTTTCACCTTCATCAATTATCTGATTTGTGCCTCCTCTTACAAATATTGTAACGCTTTTTGGATTCTTACATTTTTCTATGAATACCATCTGTTCGCCACCAATCTTTCGCTCTTCAACTAATCCCGCATAGCCAAGATCTGATTCATTTAGGTCATCTAAGCTCGTTATTATTTTGCCACTAGTTGCTCTTGTAAGCTTCTCCATATCACTTTTTTTCACTCTTCTTATTGCAATAATACCTGCTTTTGATAAATAATGCAACGCAACATCATCAGCTCCTTTTTGTGTTATTATTACATCGGCTTTGACTTTCTTTATTTTTTCAACCATATCTTTTAGCATATGCTCTTCCTGCTGCAAAAATGTTTGCATCTGTTCTGGTGATGTAATTTCAATCTTTGCATCAACTTCTGTCTTTTCAATCTCTAATGCAACATCAAGCAGTGCAATTTTTGCATCTCTGCATGATTTTGGCATTCCAGGATGGGCTATTTCTTTGTCAATAAGTACACCATTAATGAGGTCTGTATCTGCAACGCTCTTACCTGGCTTCTTCTCTATTTTTATGAAGTCATGATCTATTACAACTTTTCCTGATGCATCTTTGCTCATAACTTGTTTTATTGCCTTTATAACAATCTTGCATAACTGTGTTTTTGTTTCCTCATCTCCTATATTCTTTGAACCCATTGAAACCATAGCAATTTTTTGCAGGATTGAATCATTATCTATATCAACTTTCTGAGCTTTTTCTTTCAAAATCTCTGTTGACTTTTCTGCCGCAAGCTTATACCCTTTGATTACTGTTGTTGGATGAATTCCTTTGTCAAGAAGCTCTTGGGCTTTCTTCAATAGCTCTCCAGTAAGAATTACAACGCTTGTTGTACCATCTCCTACCTCTTTGTCTTGTGTTTTTGCTATATCGACCATTATTTTTGCTACTGGGTGCTCTACATTCATTTCACTCAATATTGTTGCTCCATCATTTGTTATTACAATATCGCCAAGATCACTTACTAACATCTTGTCCATTCCTTTAGGGCCAAGCGTTGTCTTTATTGCATTAGCAACTGCCATTGCAACTGCGATATTATATCTTTGCGCATTTCTCCCAAGCAGCCTATTGGTTCCTTCTGGAAGAAATAAATCCTGTTGTCCACTTCCTAATCTATTGTCACTCATTTTTTCACCTCTATTTTTATTGAATAATTATAATCTAAAATTAGAATATTAAGATTTTACTCATTATATATTTTATACAGCAAATTTAATATATTTTTCGCTAAATGGCAAAGGTATTAAGGAAACAATTTAAGTAGGTTTATAAATAGGAATGGTAAAATTCCAAATATAAATAATGTAGAAATTAAAATAACATATGCGATTTCCTGTTCTGTATTTATAAAATTAATATTTTTTGAACATTCCCCTGATATATTAAAGATTGCCTTGCTGTTTATATAGTATAAAAATAGAATAAGAATTACTAATGCAAATATTGGTATAATCCCAAAAATTGAAAATGTGCTGAATGCTCCAATAAATATTAATAAATCGCCAATAAATCCTATGCTTAAAGGAACGCCGCCTAATAAAAAGATTCCTATCATAAAAGTATATGCACTTGATAGCGCATTTCTTGCTGCCCCTTTTATAAGCAGAATATTATGTTCTGCAAATATATGTATTATTGAGCTTGTTGACAAGAACATTAATGCAATTGTAACACCTTGTGCAAACAATGCTATTACTGCACCATCAAATCCTATTGTTGTTAATGATGCAATGCCAATCAAAACAATACTCATTTCCACTATTGCAGAATAGGCGATTATCCTTTTTAGATCATGTTGAGTAATAATAACAAAAGCGGCGTAAAATGCTGAAAATCCACCAAGCAGTAATAAAATTATTTGTATACTACTGTTATGTGAAATTGGTAGCATTAAGAAAGTAAGCAATACACCATATGCACCAAATTTTGTAAGAACTCCGCTGAGTATCATTGAACCTTGTGTAGATGCCTCAGTATGTGCATCAGGAAGCCAAAAGTGAAATGGAAATATAGGCATGTTTATAATAAATGCTAAAAGTAAAAATATGAAGATGAGCACCTGTGTTGATCGTGGAATAATATTGGCATTCTGCATTATTGAACTAATATTTAATGTATGTGCCGAGAAATATATCAAAATTATTGCAATTAGAAGCAGCATGCTGGCGCTAAATTCATAGGCAAGGAATTTAATTGAGGCTTTTCGTTTATTTGCGCTACCATATAGATATAGCATAAAAAATGCAAACAGAATGCCAAGATCTAAAAATATATAAAATAAAAATAAATTAGCAGAGGTAAAGAATGCTATTGATGAGAACTCAAAAAGCAGTAAAAGCAGTGTTTTGCCTTTTGAATTGCTTGACTCAACATTGCCTCCAAAAATTGCCGCAAAAGTTATTATTGAGCACATTATTGTTAAGATCAACGAAATTGCATTAATCTGAAAATGCAAATATATATTTAATGCTACAATATAAATTCCATAATTCTCTGATTGTATAGAATTGCCTGACAGAAAAGCAGAAATAAACATAATTAATACAATCAAAAGTGCAAGACCAGAGAATATTGTGCCAAGCAACTTACTATGTTTTTCCTTGGTTAGTATTACAAATAAAGAACCAAGCAACAGCGTAAGCAATATCAACCCAATATATATCATCATAACACTTTTTAGCCAGCAACATTATTTATTTCATAAATTTAATGTACCTAAATAAAATATAAATATCAAAATTATTATAATCAATGCAATCCCTAAAACAAATGAAAGTGCATATGTATTGATCTGACCGTTTTCTATCCTTCTAATTAAATTATCAAGTGCAAGTATTTTATTTCCTATGCCACTTAAAAGTTTATTTATAAAAATTTCAAAATCTGAGAATATATTTGCAAATGCTTCTATGAATTTTGCAAAATATAGATAAAAGGAATTGATAAATATATTATTGTAGATTAGACTATAAATAAATTTGTACCACTTGTGTGTTTCTTTTATTGTAATACGCTGCTTATAAAAAAATAGATAGGTCAAGCTTATTCCAACAATTGCAATGATGCCTGATATAATCAATTCATATATTGGTATTTGTACATCAAGATTGGGGCTTATTTCCATATATTTAGGAAGATAGATGTATAAGGCTGATGAAAAAACAATTAATATTACAAGCGCAACCATTGGTGCAGTCATTAGTTTTGATATACTTTTGTAATTTATAGAAGTATATGCACTATTCTTTTCATCTCGTCTTATAAGCAGGAAGAACCATCTAAATATATATAATGATGAAAGGAGTTCAATCAGAACCAGCAGAACATATTCTATACCAGAGGAGGTTGAAATTATAGCCGCCTTTCCAAAGAATCCGCTTAGGGGAAAGATTGCTGCAAGTGAAGCAACTGCAAATATCAATGATATATATAGAACTTTATTTTGTGATGCATTATGCAAGTTGTATAAATTTTCTTCATTGTCGTTTGCTTTCATTATTGCACCCGCACCAAAAAACAAGAGCGCTTTGTAAAATGCTTGTGCAATGAAAAGCATCATTACTGCAAAGATGTTGTTTAAACCAAGCGCTATAAACATTAAACCTATATCTTCTATAGTTGAATAAGCTATAACCTTCTTTATGTGCTTTGATGTCAATGCATTTGTGGCACCTATAAAAGCACTCAAGAATCCAATTAGGAGAATAATCCAAAGAAGATTATAGGCTGCATAGATTGGAAGCATCACAGCAATAAGAATTATCCCTGCCTTGACCATTGTTGATGAATGGAGATAAGCAGAAACTGGGGTTGGCCCTTCCATTGCGTCAGGAAGCCATTCTGTGAAAGGAAATTGCGCACCTTTGCTGAATGCCGCGAAAAGAATTAATAAAAGTGCGAGCGAAACTTGTGGATGAAAGGGAAGAGAGAATAATGATGAAATATTAAAATTTCCATACACTGTTCCAATAATTATAATTCCAAGCAAGAATAAAACATCACCTATAAATACAAAAGATATCGCCTTTCTTGCTGCATAGGGCGGTGCTTCCTTCCAATACCAGAATCCAATTAAAAGATAGCTCATTAATCCAAGCAATTCCCATGCTATAAACATCGCAATAAGACTATAAGATATTACGAAAAGCATCATAGAAGCAGCAAATATGCTTATCTCAAAATAGAAGCGCCCTTGCTCTGAAGGTACGCGCATAAATCCAATTGAATATAAAAACACTAAAGGTGTTATGATTGCTACAATCAATAATGCAATCATATTTATTGGATAAATGGCAAATGAAATATTTGCGGTTATGCCATTAATTGAAAACCATGTAAAATTTTGAACGGTGCTTGTACCTCCTTCAAAAAAAATAATTACTGCAATTATCAATGATATAATACTTCCGATAAGTGCTATGTATTTTGGCAATCTAGAATAATTATTTAGTATAATTGCAAGAAATGCGGCGATTATCAATGGAACTGCAACAAATACATATAGCACATAAACACCAAAATATTATAATTAATTTATAATTTATTTATTTTATAATTTATTTTTATGATTTTTTACATTGATGGCAATATTTTTACCTTTTTCTCTTTTATTGAAATCTTCCTTTAATTTTGTAAATTTAGATATATCTGAACCTGCTTCTTGTCTCGCTGCATATTTATAAAATGTTATTAATGCAATTGCTTCTATAGCGGCTATTGCCCATATCAAAAACAATGCAAGAATTATATTTTCACTACCATTATAAGAAAATTCTGAAAGCATAACAAGTGCAGCTGCTGAAAGTGATATTTCAATAGATACAAGCATAATCATAAAATTCTTTGTTGCAACCATCCCAACTATGCCAATTGCAAACAGAACAATCCCCAACAATATAAAATAAATTATTAACATATTATCAATATTATCCTATTATTTTTTATAAATCATTTATTATTTCTATTTTTGTTTTTATAAAGATATTTTATCATGAAAGCTGCACCAACTGCAAATATAAACATCACAGAAGCAATCATATACAATCCATATATATTATTTGACAATTCTACTGAAATATATGAAGATCCTAAACCCTCTGTTTTTATTGAAGACAAAAATGGAAATCCATGAATTGCAAGAATTCCCATCAATATTATAACAAGCATAGACAAAATAATTATTATTGATGGCTTGCTTAATTTAATTTCTTTGGTTGACTCGGTTGCAACGCTTACAAGCATAAATATTGAAATTCCTCCAATAAAAATAAGCAACTGCAATATTGCAAGAAGAGGTTGCGCTAACATTACAAACAATATAGAGTTGATTATGAAAATATTTATCATGGCGATTATTGCATGAAATATATGTTTTGTAACAAATATGCTTACTGCTAATAAAATGTCAATTGCTGCGAGCACAATAAATAAAAAAAACATTAACATTTTCACTCACTTCCATATATATTATA
>JAJZYD010000014.1:0-4450 GCA_021806095.1 Microcaldota archaeon | reverse complement strand
ATATATTATAATATTACAAATAAAAATAATACAAAATTATTCTAATTCTTCTGGCCTTTTTATATATTCCCTTCTATCATATGCTTCTACTTCCGTATTCTTTGTAAGCACTAAGCAATTAGTAGGACACACTTCTTCGCAAAGAACGCAGAAAAGACACCTCTCAATATTTATTTCAGGAAAGAGTTTTGTTGTTCCTTTTGGCTTGAAGGCGGTATCTGCCTCTGCCTCAACCATTGTTATTGTTTGGTTTGGGCATATCCTTGCGCATGCGCCGCAGTTTATGCATGTATTTATATCAAGCTTTTGAATGCATCTATAATTATCTGTAAGTATTTCTTTTTTGTCTGGAAATTCAACTGTTGTTGGCTTCTTTAACATGCTTGCAGCAGTTTTTAATATTGGTTCAACAACCATACAATCATTCTAATCTTTATATTACATGATTAATATTATAAACATTTATTTAAATATTTAAAAAACAAATGGATTATTTCACAAGCATATTTGAAACAAGCTTATGTGCTTCAGCGGAATTTCCAAATCCTGTTATCCTTGTACCAGCATTTTCTATAACATATTCTATCTGATACAAAAGTGCATATATTAGCCGCTTATCAATCTGCGACATGTCTATAACTGCTCCATACTCCTTGTCATATTTTACAATTGCTATAATGCTGTTTTTTGTATTTTCTTTATCTTCAAAATATACAACCCCTATTGGCTCTATATCAATTTCATCTCCTGAGCTCATATGTTTGCTGCTAAGTACAAACACATGCAATGGCTTTCCATCAATGCCTTTTGTCTCATTGATTGCAGCATAATAAAAAGGTTCAACAAGAGAATCCTTTAAAATAGTATTAATTGCAAGTGCTTTTTTCTTTACACTATAAAAATGTTTTACTTTTGAACCTGCTTCAAGTTCTATATATGCCTTCATATTATCATCTTCCTATTATAATGATATAATTAATAATAATGTGATTATAAAAACATAATGTGAAGCACCTATTTAGTCAACAATTAATTTATTCAAGTATATTTTTGTAAGACAATGTCAAAATATAGAGCAGCAATTTGATAAATCATAAAACCAACATAGATTATAGCAATGAAAGAAAATGTCAAAGATTAATAATTATGAAAGATGAAAAGAATAATATGATCAAAGCAAGCAGCATTGCGCCCAAACTCAAATTCCTTGCTTTCAATAATCTTTTTCTTTCTGTATTCTTTTTAAAATAAATCATTGAAACATATAATAATATTATATCTATAATGATGATTGGCGCAATATACACAATGTTCATTAAATAGGGAGCCAAAAAGAAGAACAGATACAAGCTCAATAATACTGCTTCTACATAGAGCACAGCAGCAACAATTGATGCATTATATGTACCAATATAATCAACAAGATTTTTTGTAGATCTTGCCTTTTTATCGCCCTTATAATCCCTAATCATTCCGTGTATTTCTCTTGCTAGGCCTGCAAGGAATACAAATAATGATATAACTATAATATTCAGATTGATATAATTTGAATTAATGAGCGCACCGTATATGAAAGGTATCACCATCGTAAATGCGATATAAATATTGCCTATTAAGAGTGCATCTTTGAGCTTGTAACTGTATAGGAATGAGAGGAAGGCAAAGATAAATGCTATTGACAGCGTATAAGCATTGAATGCACTGAATGCAATCCCAACTGCAAAAAAGAGTAGAGATGCGTTGAATGCTGATTTAGCCTTTATTTTTCCACTCACAAGTGGCCTGTCAAATCTTCTGTTAGCCCTATCTGCGCCGACATCATAGTAATCATTTATGGCAAATGCACCCATGCTGATTAACCATGGTGCAATCAAACTGAGCAAGAGAATGTTGAGCGGTATACCTCCTGATAATATTTCTGCAGTAATAACCGCAATTGCAAGCATAAATGAATGTTCGATTCTTGTGAGCTTTAGCCAAGCTTTAATATACATAAAAATCATTAATATTATATTTTTATTGGTATAATTATTATATAAATAATTATTATATAAATAACATTATTATAAGCATAGATTTAATATTTATTTATATAATTGAGTGGTTTGATGAAAAAGAACATATTAATTTTATTAGCTGTTGCTATTATTATTGTTATAGTAGCATTTGTAGAATATCAAAATATAATTTCTAATGAAGTAAATTCACTATTTAATTCACATAACTCAACTATTACACCAAGTAGTTCTTCCTCACCACAAGCGTATACACTTGGTCTTCTGAATTATTCAGTGGTTGATTCTATTTTGGGAGGATCGTGGCAAACACAAACTTATTATCAAGGGGGCAATCTTAGCAAAATACCGGCATTGCATGGTTCTGAAACATCTGGAATGTTAAGTGGTGGTTTTGAAGAGCTAAAATATAATAATCAAACATTAAATTTGACATTTGTGAAATTGAACACAACTGCCTATGCAGATGCTGCTTATAGTATTGAAATGAGCGCATTGAATGCCACAACAAACGGAACAATAGACAGCTCAACATATGCAATAAGAGTTAATAAACTTGGAGGGCAGGAAATTATATATGCAAAATACTATAATAATATTATAATATTCTTTTACAGTAATTCAACAGGCCAGCTCAATGCGACAACACCAACAGTGAAGCAAGCAATTCAATTACTAAGCAGCGAACTTTCAACTTGATGTTTATAAGCATTATTTTATTTAGTATATATCTTAAAAATAGAGAAATACTTATCTATTATTATAATGCATTTAGATTTTGCTGATTTTAGAAAACTTTGCAAATCCATATCTAGATAAAAATTTAGTAGAAAAAGAAAAATAAAAAATAAAAATTATACGTCTTCAAATTCTCCTTCTTCTTCGCTTGGGGTGCTTGCTTCTTCTGATTCTGCTCCCCCTTCACCTTTTTCAAGGACTTTCAGCTTTCCAAATTTTCCTGTTGATAATTGTGGATTTCCTTTGAACTCGTTTACGTATGCATTTGAAACTTCAACTTTGTCTCCAACATTTACTGTATTTATATCATTGCCCCATAATGACATTGCTATTTCTCCAGTTTCATCCTTCAAAATAATGTTAGCAACTTGAAGTCTCTTTCCATATTTGGTTGTAACCTCTCTTGCATCATCTTTTTTTGATACTATTGCTGTAATGGTTACATTATTTGCTCCTGCCTTTAATTCATTTATTTTCATTTTTACACCTTATATTTAGCAAAAGAACTTGTATATCATTTTATAAGTTCTTTATATTTGTTTAATAGCATAAAGTTATTTAATGTTTTGCTCTTTTCCACAAAAGCGGAAGAAAGCCAAATTATGTTTGACCGCAGAACTCACAAACAATTTAAATCTCTCTTATTTTTTAACTTATCATTGTGTATTTTCCAATTTCTATTATCTTTTATATTAGTTGCTAAAACTAAATATCTTGAAGGGCTAAAATTTTAGGATTAATTGAATTATTAGATATGTGAGACTTTTGGAAAAGTATAAATATCAGAAAATATCACTAAATAATTAATTATTTAAATAGATTAAATAGCAAACGTGATATTAATGGTGTTTAAAAGTCGCATTGATAAGAAAGACCTTAATAATTTAAAGAATTACTTTAAAGTAAATAATAATGATGACATAAAAGTTATAAAAGCATGTATTTTAAAATATTTAGAAACTCGTAATGAGTTTTTAGAAAGAATGCAAAAAGAGAACAACAAAGATAGTAGTGAAGGGTCTTCCAAAAGTCATTCATTTATTAGTAGTATTGGCAGATTTCTTAGATCTTCAAAAACAGAAGAATCTGCTAATGTAAATAATAATGTAAAGGAATATGAATCTGCTAACAAAATCATAGTGGATACTATTAAAGAAATTAAAGCAGAATTAGATCCAAAATCAGATCCAGCTAACTTTAATTATAAAATTTTTATTAATTATGTATTTGATACAGAAAAAAACTTTGAAATTGTACGCATATTACCTTTAATTACGGATAGCCTGAAAATATTAAAAAAAATAGCAATACAGGATGATAGTATTAAAGATTATGCACTTTATAGATATGATCCAATTGAACGACAAATGATTTCTATAACTGCAATTGCAAGACTAAAACAATTGGGATTTTTTGATACAGATGAAGGACAATCTTTTATAAGAGAAGAACTTCAACATATTATTAGTAATCAAACTTCTAAAGTTATATGTGTATTAATTAAGGTCTTAAAAAACAAAGATTTATTAAAAAGTATAGCTGAAGGTACTGACAACGCACTTCAGAAATATAGCCCACCTGAACAAGAGGAGATTTCTATAGCTGCAATTGAAAGACTAAAAGAATTAGGATATTTTGATACAGATGAAGGGCAAGCATTTCTTATAAGGACTGCATCTAAAAAAATTAACAACAAT
>JAJZYD010000045.1 GCA_021806095.1 Microcaldota archaeon | reverse complement strand
ATGAAAAAATATATAAAAAAAGTATATAAAATAAAAGAAACTCAAAAAATCAAAAATAAAAATAAATTAAAAATAATATATGTTTAAAATAAATAAAATAAATGTATAAAAAATATAAATAATTATAAAAATTATACAAATTATATAAATTATGTTAAAGTATATAAATATGTTAAAGGTGTGATTATTATGGAAGCAAAGAAAAAACAAAACGAAGAAGAAGCAGTCAAAAAAATAAAAAATAAAGAGGGGAAAGAGAATATGGAAGAATTATCAAAAGAAAAAGTAGAAAAAAAATATGTAACAAACATCAACAGCAAAAAACAAAAAAGTTTTTTTAATACCATTAAAGCACCGCTTTTGCTTTGGCTGACATTCTATATTATATTCTTGATTGGAGGTATTATTGGCTTAGGTCAGCTTTCTGCAATGTTCTTCTATGGAAGCTATGTAATGTTTCTTGCATTGCTGTTTGGATTATGGCTTGGTAGAATTGCAATCAAGAATTCAAAGAATTTCTCAAATGCGCTTATTAATGCATTCTTAACTACCTTAATAATAGGAATAATAGGATTTGTATTTGTTGTATTATTAAATAATTACAGCAGTGCTTTTGCATCAAGTGTATTCGGTGCACCATCAGCACTCTCAATAACATTGCTCTTTCAATACTTTAGTTCATCATGGGTAGAAATGGTACTTACAACAATACTTGCAACAGCAGTTGGATTTGAGTTCTCAAAACAGTAAATTTTTTAAAAGACAGAAAAGCAAAAGTATTTAAATCTAAATAATTAAATAAAAACAATGATAATGTAATAATTAGGTGTGTTAATGAAGAATATATATGAATTTATGAATGGAAAATTAATGGGATTATTTAAAGTTTTGTTGGCAATGACAATGTTTATGAGTATTTTTGCTGCACCATCCAGTGCACAGAGCACTCCAACAGGTGCTAATGCAGTTTTGTGTGATGTATTGAGTATTTATAATACTGTGGATACTGCTATTTTTATAGTTGGACTTATGTTAATGCTTCTTGGAGGTGCGCTTTATGCTGGTGCACATATTATGCCAGGGCAAAGTAAAGGAACACTTCAAGGATATGGTATGGGTATGATTTTAGGAGGAGTAATTGGTGTAATCATTGCTGTGTTATTACCATATATATTCAGTTTAATAACAGGACAATCTGTTAATAGTATAGTTTCCGCAGCCACTGCTAATTGTCCATAATTTAATTTTATTTTTCTTTTTTGTTTTCTGTTTCTATTTTTAATTTTTTATTTCATTATTAATTTTAAAATATCTAATTATAATTATTTATTTTTTTTCTTATTTTAGTTAGGTTTTTATACTTTTAGATTTATTTAATAAAATAAAATAGAAATAAGTTTACAATTATGTTGACAGTAAACAATAAAAATAAATTAAAATATAAAAATATTAAATGAAATCTTAATTTTTTATTTTGGGTTTAAGTGGTAAAAGATGGAGCAGACAAAGATGTTTTTATTTCTTGGGCTTTTAGGTGCTTCCTTATTTATACTAATTGTTGATGTATCAGTATCAACAGTGATTCTTGCACCTCCTATTAAGATTATAATATTGCTTATTGCATTGTTTCTTGACACACTCGCAATCTCATCAAGATTCTATAGCTATCTTATTTTTCCAATGTTTAAGCAGATGAAAAGACATGTTGTTTTAAGCAAAGAAGATCCATATTGGATTGCAAGTTCATTGGATTCAATACTTCACAAAGAAGGTGATAATTATATTGCAACTGTATATATTAAGATTCCTTTATACAGGTCGGAAACAGAGATGAATGTTGATGAAAAATTAGAATTTGCTACTCAAACAAGCAGGCTTTTAGGACAAAGTCGTATGCCAATAAGGTTTACACATGAAATGCGTATAATTAACAAGGATGCTTATATTGAAACAATAAAGAACATGATTGCTGATGCAGAAAATGAGGAAAGCAAACTTCTTGAGCAGAATTCAACTGCATCTGAACTTGCCAAAGTAAGAGGTAAACTAAGTATGTGGAGGGGAATGATGGATGTGTTAAATAGTTCAAGTTCACTTGAATTGCTTACTTATGCATCAGTATCAGCAACAGGTTCGCAAGAGTTTGAAGCGATAGGAATAGTGCAACAGCGCGCCAGAGAAGTAATTTCAGCAGTGTCTGCAATATTTGGGATAACGTCCAGCATTGTCACTGGTAATGATTTGCTTAAATTTGTTGAACCTGAATATATGATACCTTATTCAACAATAAGTGAAAAAATAATAAAAACAATAAATGTATAGGTAGTATAATGGATGAGGAGGCAATAATATTTATAGTGTTTACGGCAATAATTCCTGTAATTGTAATTGCAAATATGTCCACTTTTGGTCCTACTATATATGCATATATTGCCATTATTCTTGCAGGATTGACTCTTGCTGCAATATTAATGATATCATTTGCTGATTTTATTGTATTTCCTACTGTAACCAGCATATTTGGTATAACATTTCAGCCATTCAATAATTATGAAATAACAAAACATCAAGAAGCAGTAATAAAAAATGTAAAAGGGATTTATTATGCAACTGGTTTTTTAACTGCTAATTTGTTTGCATTTGAATTCAAGGAAGAACAGGTTGAAGAAAATTTGAATGATAAAATGATTTCATCATTAGGAAACTGGGAAAAAGCCACAATGAGTATTGATTTTCCTTTTAAATTCCATATCATATCTGAAGGGCTTGATGTGCAGAGTATAAGAGATGAGCTTGAAGGCAAACGTTCATATCAAGAATTCAATCTTTCAAGAGCTTTGCAGAGTGGTTCAGCAAATGATGTAATAATAACAGATATTCAAAGGAAGATAAGCATAATACAAGCCCAGCTTGATAGAATTTCACAAGGCGAAAGGCCAATTGGGGCTATAATGTATTTTGAGACAACGGCTGTTGGTGTGAGCAAAAAAGCGGCTCTTGATGTGCTTACAGAGCAGATAAAACGATTACAGATTGCATTTACAGGTATGGATATGCAGATGTTAAGGGTTGTTGGAAGAGAGCTTTATACATTATATAAATTTAATTTTATGCTGCCTTATGATAATATTAATATAACAACATACTTTGATACACAAAAATAAATAATATTGATTATTAATAAATAATAAAAAAATAAAATATCAAAATGAATGAAGAAAAATAAAAAAATAAAAAATAATGGAAAAATGTGATAATAAATGACCCTTGTAAGATTACAGCAGATATTAAGTAGTGAAATTGCAAAAAGGACATTCTTGTCAAGGCCTCCGGAGCCTCCAGCAGAGGTGCTTCTGAGTGATCCACTTCGTTCACTTTTTGTTGGTGTAACTAAAATCCTTCATGTACCTTTCTCATGGTCTTTCTTTAATCTTACAAACCCCCATATCGCAGTTGTTGGAATAACAGGATCAGGAAAAAGTTATTTTGTCAAAACACTTTTGATAAGAGCCAGCTACGTAATGAATGCTAATGCAATAATAATTGATTGGGCAGGTGAATATAAATCATGGGTAAGGCAGAGCAAAGGTGTTATTATCGCTCTTGGTAAAGGGGATTATATTAATTTGCTTGATTTAT
>JAJZYD010000044.1 GCA_021806095.1 Microcaldota archaeon | reverse complement strand
TATTCAAATATATAAAGCCGCAATATGTGCATATACTGATTGATGGTAAAATTGTTGAGGAAGGAGGGATAGAATTGATTAATGAGATTGATGCAAAAGGCTTTGAATATTTTTCAAGCAATAGTAGTAAATAATAAACAAAAAAATAAAATAAAAATAATAATAAAAATAAAGATTAATTTTATCTATTCAATCTACGAATCAATATAATTAAAATTTAATCAAATTCTAGTTCTTTATTAGTATTTTATCGATTCTCTCCTCTTATATTTTTATTTTGCTTTATTTTATTTCTTCTTTCATCACATGCTTTGTCCTTGTCCCTCTTCTTCATCATTCTCTACTTCCTCTTCATCTTCTGTTTGTTCATCTCTCTTTTTTTCTTCTGTTTGTTCTTGTCCTAGTTTTGGGCCTGGATTATCTTCTTTGTCAATATAAGATATGGCATTTTCTCTCAATTCATTGATTGTTTCAGGGTCAATATCCCAATCTTTTGGAGGTTGTTCGGCTCCGATTGAAAAATGCTTCTTTTCGCCTCCTCTTCTTACATGAATCAATGGGCTTATGCCATAAGTATATCTAGCTCCATGTCTTTGGCTATATGCATCTAAATTTTTTTCAGTTCCATATTCAAATGCCTTTTCTCCAAACTGAGCATTAAGTGCCTTTACAACTTTTATCATATCTTCTTTTGAATTAGCATAAATAAGAATCTTCGGGAAATAAGGTTCTTCAATGTCCTCTAAATGGAATCCATCTTCATCCCTAAGAGTATTATATACTTTTACAACCTGTCCAAGAGCTCCAGATATTTTTTTCTCATCAATGAGATTATCCAATGCAATTGCAACATTCTCTATTGCTTCTCCAAGATGGTCGAAATCTGGCTGTATATATATTTTATAAGTTTCGTTTGTAGAACCTTCATCGAGAGTTCCTTCATCCTTTAGATGATATTCACCTTTCTTAAAATGTATCCAAGTACGAGGTTCGATAGTCCATTTATTATTTTCCATGTACTTTAACGCTTCTGCTATATTTTCACCAACTTCTCTCTCCTTTTCATCTTGTCCTTTTGGCATTATTGTTTTTGTTCCTCCTCCTTCTCTATTTATATCTCCCATATTTTCACCATTTTAATATATTTACAATATACTATATGAACTTTCTGATATTTAAAGCTTTTATTTTTATACTATAAAGAATCTAAGAAACTTTATAATTAAAGAGCTAAATGCAAAAGGCTTTGAATATTTTTCAAGCAATAATAATAAATAATAAACAAAAAAAAATAAAATGATAATATGAATGAAAAAGATAAGAAAAATGAAAGTAATAAAGATGATAGATTATACACTGCAACTATAAAAATATCTAAAGGAAGTATTGATTATAATAAAATACTTGGAAAGATGCATGAATATAAAAGAAGCAAAATAAATATAAGCCAAAAGGAAGATTTCTTTTTGTTCGAAATATATGCTGATGATGTTACTGCTCTTCGAGCATCATTGAATATGCTTATGAGGGATATAAGCGTTATTGATAATATATCTAAAAAAATATAGAATTTACAAAATACTCTTTTTTATTTTATCTTATCAAACTATTTATTATTATTCTTTTAAAACATAAAATATGCAAATAATTAAAAATTCTAAAAATAAAAGCAATTGCAAAAAGATTAAAAACAAAAAAAGCGCTCAAAGTGCAATGGAGTATCTTACGACTTATGGATGGGCGATACTCATCATTGCAGTTGTTCTTGTTGTCTTGTTTCATATGGGCCTATTCAATACAAACATAGGTCCAAAAGCACCTCCAGGATCTTGCAAGATTAATAGACCTGATGGACCTGGAACTATACAATATATAAGTACTCAGGGCGCATCATGTAATGAAGATCCAGAATTTGTAACAAGCACAACATATTCAACTTATCAATATTGGGATTTTATAATTGCACCTGATACTCTATATAATGCAACCTTTATGGAAAATAATAGAATAACATTATCTGTATGGATAAATGAACTACCTAATGATGATTGTGAACTGAGTGTAGCTAACATCTATAATTATCCTTATTCAAGTGGATATTTAGAAAATTATATATTTAGATTTGGAGTAAGTGGTGGATCTACATGGGAAGGGGGCCAAAATAAAGCAATGTTAGAATTGTTTACCCCTACAACACAAACCAATATGTTTTCCACTGTAAATGTTCCTTATAATCAATGGACTAATATAGTAGCAAGCTATAATGGAACTTATGTAAATTTTTATATAAATGGCATGTTTGCAGGTGATTCTCAATATTCCGCAACACTTTCACCTGGAACAGATTCTGTTTTAGTTATAGGTGGAAATCCAAATTCTGGATGCAGAAATAATTTTCAAGGATATTTTAGTAACTTACAAATATATAATACATCAATAACACAAAATCAAGCACAAACACTTTATCAAAAGGGAATAGGAGGTGCACCGATTGATTTAAACTATCTTGTTGCATGGTATCCACTCAATGCAAATCCAAATGATTATAGCGGCAATGATGAAAATGGTGCAGCTTATAATGTTATTTATATATCATCATGGCAGAATGGATATACACCACCATAAGAAAATCAAAATTGAAGATATAGAAAAGATTGAAAAAATATTAGAAAAATAATAAGCACAACCAAAACAAGGATAATATTTATAAATCAAATAAGTCAAACAAAATTGGAAATATATATTTTAAATGAGAGTTTTTAAGCTCAAATAATCACAAATTTATTTGTGAAAAGATGTCAAATACTCATTATATTATTTATTATTATTGTTTTAAATATAAAATATGTCAATACTTAGAAATTATAAAAATAAAAACAATTGCAAAAAGATTAAAAACAAAAAAAGCGCCCAAAGTGCAATGGAGTATCTTATGACTTATGGATGGGCGATACTCATCATTGCAGTTGTTCTTGTTGTCTTATTTCATATGGGCCTATTCAATACAAACATAGGTCCAAAGGCATCCCCAGGTTCTTGCAAAGTAATCAGACCTGATGGCCCTGGAACTATACCATATATAGGCCTCCAAGGTGCATCATGCAACAAAGATCCAGAATTTGTTGCCTATTTTAATGGAAATACTAGCTGGATTCCTATTGGTAAGGATCCTTATGTTTTGAATCCTAATCTTACCTCTGCAACAGTAACTTTGTGGTTTAAATATGAAGGATTACCCACTTATTCATCAGGTGAATTTGGTTTGGCGTTTACAGATGAGTGGGCCCAACAAGTAGCAATTGGTGCTAATACTATTTCTGCAACATACGGCGCATGTATGAATGGTGGTAATTGGTATTCTTTTCTAATGCCAAATACACAATCATGGCATTTCTTTGCAATAACAGGTTCTGATAAATATGGTGAGGCACTATATTTAGATGGGCAGCAAATATATGCAAATACTATTGGTACATCAGGTTTGGTTAGTACTGGTGGTTATGTTTCTATCGGTGGTACAGGTACTGGAGGTCCTCATTGTTGTGGTTATAATTATAATGGATTATTAGCAAATGCACAATTTTACAATACCTCTCTTTCAACAAATGACATTCAAGCGCTTTATCAAGAAGGAATAGGAGGTGCACCGATTGATTTGGATCATCTTGTAGGCTGGTGGCCCCTCAACGGCAATGCAAATGATTATAGTGGCAATGGCAACAACGGTGTGCCGAATAATATTATTTTTGTATCATCATGGCAGAATGGATATACTGCTCCTTGATAAATTAATTTAGGATATAGAAAAGATAGTGAAATAATAAAAACATTAAAAAGATATTTTTAATAAGAAAAAAATCATTATTATTCAATAAAAAAATAAA
>JAJZYD010000043.1 GCA_021806095.1 Microcaldota archaeon | reverse complement strand
CTCCTTGAGGATATACTCGAATGGTAACAGCTGAAAGACCTTGTGCAGCAACACTATGTATTAACAAAAAGTTAACAAATAATGCAAAAACAATTAGCAATAAATATCTTTTGATATTGGGTTTATTCCCCTTTTGCTCAATTAAATGCTTATTTGTCATAATATCCCAATAAACTTAAACTTAAAAATTTAAGTAATATAAACAATAAATTATTTTGTATTTTATAATTTTATATTATCTTTTTAATATTTATATCTTACTATTATATTATTTATTATTATTTTTTTTATTTTTTAATATATTTATATTATATTAATTATTATATTAATTTTACTTTATTGCTATTGCTTTACTTATACTTACTTTATTATTTTACTTCCACTTTTTGATATTTCAGTATATCTTAAATTTAATATTTATTTTTGTTTTATTTTTTAAATTACTTAAATAATAATAAATAATATTTGTTTATTATATTAACAATATATTTTTATTTTTATAATAATTTATAATAATATATTTATATGCTTGCATAAATTATATAAATCCTCTTATTCTGCCACCCATTGAAGCAGATTGACCTAAAAAGTTTGCTGTTGTTGTTATGAATGCATATGTCAGTGCAATAATCAAAGCTGGGAAGAACAGCACAACAATCCAAAATGGTGCCATATAACTCTGCAATGCATTGTTGAATAACCCTTGCGCTTGCGAAGGCAGTGGTGTTCCCAAATTACAGCTTGATAAACTTGCCGGGCTTCCATTTGAAGGCGCACACACGCTTGAAAATGCAAATGCAAAAAGTGTTGGCATTACTATCAGAAATCCTATCCCAACTGCAATTAACATCCCCCCAAAAGCCCTTGTCGGAAAGAATGCCCTAAATATAATACCTGGAATAATGAATGCTGGTATGGCTGCAATTGTTGCATACTCTATAAGAAAATACTCTGCCCACAGTATATACATTCCATCAACAAGGAATTGGGCAATTGCATAAGAAGGTAAGATAGTAGTAAATAATGCTGGAAATGTTATCAATGAATCAGAAAGTGAAAATGAAAGAGATGATGCACTGAACTCAAATTTACTCAAAAATATATCCATCCAATAAAAATAATTTGAATAAGCAATATTGAATGCCTTCTCTAGATTAGTTTCTATAGAGGTTATGCTCTGTAATGTGAAAGTTATTGGACTTAAACTTCCTTGTGTGGCTGTTGGTGCAAGCGAAGCGGGTATAACAATGAGTATGACCCATGCAATATATAAAAACAATCCTATTATTATTGAACCTGCAATTGCTTCATAGAGCTCTCCCATACCCATGCTCCTCCATCTTTCATTTTTTAATGCAGAACCAACAAGGAAGAACATTGCAGCAATTAAGAAGTTTAATAATATTGCAAGTAATAATATAGGAGTATAATCACAATATTCTGCAACTATAAAATTTGAATTAAGATTGCTACAGCTATAACTACTACTGTAGCCGGGATAGATTGCATTTATAGATGCTTGCGGAGAACCCGCAGATGTCAATTGAAATATTGAGAAGAAAGCAATGTTAATTATTGCAAAAACCAATGCAATTAAAATCATAAATTTTATTTTCATATAAATCATCTTGAATTATTTAAGCTAATCCTGCAAGCATCGACATAAAATCTATTCTTTCACCTATAGCGCTTGAAAAGTCAATTATAAATGCATCTAAAACAGTAAAAATTAAGAAAGGTATAATAGTAAGGCCCGCAACTATTGATGCTAATGTAAATAAAGTATTGCCTAATGAAAATGGAAATGCACCTTGTGCAAATAAATAGGATACAAAAAACATGATAAGTCCCATCAATTCAGCTGTTATTGATGCTGCATTGACAACTCCAATCTGCATATCTATAAATCCATACATCAATATTGCAAGCAATGGCAATACAAAACCTAAACCAACACCTAACGCTATCATACTTCCTCCAAAGCTCCGTGTAATGCCTAATGCCCTGGCAAGAAGCCCTATTATAATGAAAGAAACAAACCAGAATACCGCACCTGCAAGAAGTATCAGCAATATATTGTTTAATATAAAAATAGCCATCATGAAAGAAAAGAAAAGTGGCAGCATGTCATCCATTTCAACTGGAACTATATTAACATTGTTGAAAGCTATTGCAAATGTATTACCTAATGGTATATTAATATTATATGAAGGTGTCCATGCAAATGTAAGTGCAACTGCACCACTCGCACTTATATAAGATAAAGCATCATTATTAAATACAGACATATCACATGTTGCAGCTTGGTATAAATCATTTATATTGCTGCATTGGTTTGGTAAAAGGCCGGCACCAGTAAGTATTTGATTTGGATTAATATAAGTAATTGATAATATTGTAATAAAAAATATTAACAGTGCTCCAGAAATAAGAGCTTGATATACTTGCAATCTTGACCATGCCCGCATATTTGGCGAATTTAAAAGCCCGCTAAGTGCATACACAATTGCGGCTATAATTATTATTGATGATATTGCAATAACTCCAATAATTATTGTTTGAATTATTGTTGGTATCATAGAGGTAGGAATAATATTAAACCAGAAAATATTAATAAACATCAATAAAGGTATAAACGCTAACATATTAATCATTCAATCTAATCATATTTTTATCTTTTAAACTTCTTTTCTTTTTCTTTCTTTTTTATCTTTTTTATTTTTTCATTTTATTTTTTTTTGTTTATTATAAAATAATCTAAATTTTAAAAATATTTATATTAATTTTTTTAATGCGTGTCTTGAAGATAGACTTGGAGCACCAAGCAGATCTCCCAACCCTTCTAATAGGTCATAAGATATTATAAACGCAATTATTATTGCAAATATATTATAAATTGCTGGTGCAATTGTATTATAAATGATTGAATTAAAATCTTCCATAAACTCGCTCCAATTCCAACCAGTTATAACTTGTGTGATAAGTGAAATTGGATCTGGTGCAATTCCTGGACTAATACCTGAAATTGCAGTTGTAAAACTTCCTGTTGGAGAACCATTTGCAAGTGCACCTAAAGATATGCATGCATTTGAACTTGTGCTATTTGGATTGCATGGAGGTATTAGCATTGCAAAAATTATAATAGGGAATACAAGATAAAATGCAATGAATAATGCTAAAAATGTACCGCCAATAGCCCTGGTCCATGGAAATGCCCTAAAAAGAATACCCAGATAAAAGAAAATTGGCAGCATTGCAAAAAATATTCCCAATAAAAAGCTTATGATAAGTTGAACAACGCTTAGACCAACATCAACACTCATTAAAGTTGTCATGAATACTCCATATATCATGCCCAATCCAGCAAAAGGTGTAAAGTCATTAGGCGTCCATGTTACAGAAGCACCATATCCTGCTTTTTCCGCTAAATCAAAAGCAAATGTTTTGAGTTTAAAAGTCATTGCGCTTAATATCTGCAAGAAAGCATTTGAAAGAAGTAGTGTTTTTATGTTTGCTATAGTATTAAGAGAATTTTGATAAAAATTATTACAGTCAATAGTATAAACACTGTTTAGATTTTGAATAGATGCAGATGAAGTACTGCTAGTTGCTACAGAGGTATTTACAATTGCTATAAGGCCCCCTAAAATTGCGATAATTAATCCAGTAACTAATATTTCACCGAATTCAGATTTAGCAAATTTAACAAGTTTATCAATTTTGAATGAGTATCCTAAAAGATATGCAATTGCGATAACAAATGTCATTATAAGCATTATAAAAAATGCGATGATTAATATTGACTGTGAGCTAAAAGGAGAATTTGGTTTTATTACAGACGTACAGAATGATGCTGAATAAGAATAATTAGTTGTAAAAAATAACAGCACAACAAACAACAACAAAAATTTATAATTTCTCATATTAATCATTTTATTTTGATCATATTTATTTTAGTCATATTTATTTCAATTATATCAATT
>JAJZYD010000042.1 GCA_021806095.1 Microcaldota archaeon | reverse complement strand
AATAACATATAAATATCTAAAATTTCATATATTATATACAGTGATATGAATGTTTAGAACATCTAATAAAGATATTGAAAATACTAAGATTGGAGAATCTAAGATTAACGAATCTAAAGGATTATTGAGAAATACTGAAAAAAATGAAACTAATAATAATAATAAACTTAATGATGTTAATAATGGACGAAAGGCTGGTAGCTCAATACTTACATCATTTTTGCCTTATATTTTAGGTGTCGTTGGAATTATAGAAGGCTCCAATATAATTAACACAATATCAAGTATCGAACATTTTACAAATTCAACAGCTGTAACTTTGATTGGTATGGCATATTATGTAGGTTTGGCAGCCTCTATATTTTTGCTAAAATATGTTGATAAAAAACTTTAAAGTACTATTTTTATTTAAAGTAAACTTCTCACTGCCGAGTTTAAACTTATTTTAATATATTATAAAATATAAAATAATATGCCTTGCACATAAAATAGAAAAAATATATTATTTAAAACAAAACCAGAATGATGTAAAGCTTTTAATATTTTATTATGTATAATAAATATAACTGAGTTATATTTTATAATTATATAAAAATTTTAAGCTTTATTCTAAATTAACGGAAGCACATTCTGTGATATTGATGAATGATAAAAATAAACATGATATAGATGAAGGATACAGCGGAGAAGGTTATAAGGAGAAATATGGCTTTAAAGATGATATTAAATATTTATATAAGCCTGAAAAAGGCCTTTCTGAAGATATAATCAGATCAATATCAAAAATCAAAAAAGAACCACAGTGGATGCTCGAGAAGCGGCTTCTTGCATATAAAACATTTAAAGAAAAACCAATTCCAAAGTGGGGAGTTGATTTATCTAAAATAGATTTTGATGATATTTATTATTATCTTAAACCAACTGCAAATATAGCAAATGCTTGGGATAAGGTTCCTGAGGATATTAAAAACACATTTGATAAGCTCGGAATTCCAGAAGCAGAGCGCAGATTCTTTGCGGGTACAGAAGCACAATATGACTCAGAAGTTGTGTATTCAAATGTGAGAAAAAACCTAGAAGATCAAGGTGTTGTATTTATAAGTACTGATGAAGCAGTTGCAAAATACCCTGAGATTGTTAAAAAATACTTTGGCAGTGTTGTTCCAATAACTGATAATAAATTTGCCGCTCTTAATAGTGCTGTGTGGAGCGGGGGCAGCTTTATTTATGTTCCAAAAAATACAAAAGTTATGATGCCCCTTCAAGCATATTTTAGGATTAATGCAGCGAATGTTGGTCAGTTTGAAAGAACGCTTATTATAGCAGATGAAGGTGCTAACATTACTTATATAGAAGGTTGTACTGCACCTATATATTTAAGCACTTCACTTCATGCTGCAGTTGTTGAAATCATTGCACATAAAGATGCACATGTAAAGTATGTAACAATACAGAATTGGTCAAAGAATGTATATAATCTTGTTACTCAAAGGGCTTATGCTTATGAAAATGCAGAGGTTGAATGGATTGATGGAAATATAGGGAGCAAAGCAAATATGAAATATCCAAGTGTATTCTTGAAAGGAAATGGAAGCCGAGGTGAAATTTTATCCATTGCGATTGCTGGTAACAATCAAGAGCAGGATACTGGAGGCAAAATTTATCACCTTGCAGACAATACTTCATCAAGGATAATTTCAAAAGGTATCTCAAAAGGCTCAGGAAAGAGTAATTTTAGAGGCTTAGTTTATGTTGGCAAGAATTCAAAAAATGCAAATGCATATGTAAGATGTGATGCAATGCTTATTGATGCGGAATCAAACTCAGATACCTACCCGTATTTTGATGTGCGCAATAATACAGCTTCAATAAGCCATGAAGCGGTAACAGGAAAGATAAGCGAGGAGAAAATATTTTATTTGATGTCAAGAGGCATAAGCGAAGACGATGCAATTGTGATTATTGTGCTTGGATTTATAGAACCTCTCGCAAAGACAATTCCATTAGAATACTCGCTTGAGCTCAAAAGGCTCATAAAGCTTGATACATCTAATTCAATGGCTTAATATAAAGAATGAAAAGCGATACAATGAAAAATGAAAGAATTAATTATATATATAAGAATTACAGGATTGCCAATTTTATGAAGATTGACCGGCAATTTAAGTCATTCAAAGATCTCAAATCAATGCTCAATGAATTCAACTTAACTGAACATTATTTTGATTTTATTATTATAGATAATGAAATCTGTCAGGATTTTGAAAATTATAGAGGCAGTATCAAAACATCAGGGAAAGAAAAAATAAAATTAGAGCTTTCAAACAGCTCATCCATACTATTAATTAATTCAGCGCTTGATCTATTTATAGGAAATAATAATAATAATAAAAATAGTATTGATATAATAATCCTTGAGCTTGGTTCATCATCAATCTTATTTAATGCACTGTTCAGCAGCCGATCAAGCATAACAATTGCGGATATGTCAAGCTCATCATCAAACTCATTTTCACTATCATCAAGCTCATCCCTTCTATTAAACATACTATCAACAGCCCACCAATCAAAGCTGAACATATCACTCAATGCAGCCTCAAACTCATCAATTATACTTAATTCCGCATTCCTGATGAATAATGCATCTATTGATTCTGAAGTGCTTGCCTACAATAAAGGATCAGACAGCTCAATCTCAATAAATTCCAATGCAGCTCTATTCAATGATTCTAAATGTATGATGAAGAGCTATGCTGAATTGGATAAAGGGGCAAAGAATTCAATATCAAATATAACACATAAATGTTTGATCCTTAATGAGAATGCTCATGCTGATTCAATACCTGTAATGTCTGTTAAGGAAAAAGACTCGCTTGCTTCCCATTCCTCTTCGATAATTCCATTTAATGATGAATTTGCATTCTATGCTAATACAAGAGGTATAAGTATTATTCAGGCAAAGAAAATAGAGGCTTATGGTTTAATGCTGCGGGGCATTAATGCAAACAAGCATAAAGAGCTTCTTGAATCAATAATTAAAACAGTATTAAAGATGATAGAATGATAGAAGATGATATTATAAAAGAGTTTATACCAGCGTTTAAAGCAAGCTGCGCAAAGATTCTTTATAAAGATTATAAGATGAATCAGAAAGACATTGCTTCAATATTGAATATAACACAACCTGCAATCCATAAATATCTAAAAAACAAATATTCATCAAAAATAAGGAATATAGAAAATCATATAGAAAAAGACAACGTAATAAATTTTATAGAAAATACTCTGAAGAAGAATCAATATGAGGCTCAAAGGTATGTATGCAAAGAATGCTCAAGGATTATACATATTGAATGCGTACTTAAAATTAAATGAATTTAAAAGAAAAACAAAAAATAAAATATGGTGTTTATTATGGAATTAGAAATAAAAAATCTTCATGCATTTGTTGCAGGCAAAGAAATAATAAAAGGCATTAATTTTCATATAAAAGATAATGAGATACATGTTATTATGGGGCCTAATGGCTCAGGGAAAACAACCCTTGCAAAAGCTATAATGGGGGCTCCTGATATAAAGGTAGAAGGCAGCATAATGCTCAACAAAAAAGAGATAAGCAGGCTTCCGCCGAATGAGCGTGCCAAGCTGGGATTATTTCTGCTGTTCCAAAATCCTCCAGAGCTTGAAGGAGTAAGCTTCATCAGCTTTTTAAGATCCGCAAAGGAATCAATAGAAGGGCATACAGTCGATATTAAGAATTTTATAGCAAATCTCAAAGAAAATGCATCTTTATTGAAGATGGATAATGAGATTATAGGCAGGCAGCTCAATTATAAATTCTCTGGTGGCGAGAAGAAGAAAGCAGAAGTTCTTCAGATGAAGGCGCTTAAGCCAAAGCTTGCAATATTGGATGAGCCCGACTCTGGATTGGATGTTGACTCTATAAGAGATGTAATGAGCAATATAAACAGCATCAAGGAAAGCGAGAAGATACCAATGCTTATTATAACACATTACAGCAGGATATTCAAATATATAAAGCCGCAATATGTGCATATACTGATTGATGGTAAAATTGTTGAGGAAGGAGGGATAGAATTGATTAATGAGATTGATGCAAAAGGCTTTGAATATTTTTCA
>JAJZYD010000041.1 GCA_021806095.1 Microcaldota archaeon | reverse complement strand
TAGTTTTTGATTGAAATGTAGGGGTAGACAGCTATTACCATGGGATTTGTATTCTGCTTCCTCGTAAAGCGAAAATGGACTCGGCGGGAATCGCACCCGCGATCTTCTCGTTTTCCGGTTTTGATAAAGATATCATGCGAACGAGACATTCTACTACTGAACTACGAGCCCGAAATAATAATAACAATAAATAACGATAATAATAATTTTATTTATTATTTTATTTTATTATAATATTTATATATTCCATTTATGTTTTGTTAGCAATCAAATTAATAATCAATAATTAATAATAACTAATAATTATGCTCAATTCGAAACAAATATAATTAAGCAATATATTAATTTTAGAATAACTATTTATTTTTATCTTATTTATCTTTATTTATAAAAATGTATGCTGGTGCTTATAATGCTTGAAATAACTAAAAGTAAATATAACAAGATAGAAAATATAATAAATGAAATTAAAAAAGAGGTAAAGCCAACTCCTGATGAGCTTAAAGTTATTGCAGAATATTCAAATGAACTTGTATTAAGGCTCAGGAAGATAATACCAAAGGATGTAGAAGTGCTTGCAGTAGGCTCAATAGCACACAATACTCAAGTCAGAGGCAGCCATGATATTGACTTATTTTTATTATTTCCAAAACATTATGGCGAGCAACAAATGGAAAAGCTAGGCTTGGAATATGCTAGGCGCATCATCAAAAAGAACAAAAATGAAACTTATATTGTAAAATATGCCGAGCACCCATATACAAAGCTCATACTTAATGATTTAGGTATGACTGCTGATATTGTCCCTGCATTTAAGATTAATGACGCGCTTGAGCGCATAACAGCTGTTGATAGATCACAGCTTCATAACAAATTTATAAATAATAATCTCAGTGAAAAACAAAAAGATGATGTAAGAGTGCTCAAGGTATTCTTAAAATCGCATTTCATATATGGAGCAGACGCAAAAACAATGGGATTTTCTGGTTATCTCTGTGAACTTCTTATTTATACTTATGGCTCAATAATAAATTTATTCAGTCATTTTTATACTTTGAAAATACCTGTTGCAATTGATCCCATGCATAAAATGGTATATGAAGAAGAAAGTGCAATAAAACTTTTGAAGAAGTTCAACAGCGAATTTGTTGTTGTAGATCCAACTGATGAAAATAGAAATGTTGCTGCGGTTGTTTCTAAAGAGACATTTGCAAAATTTATCTTTTCTGTTAGAAACTTTATAGATAATCCAACAGCAAATACATTTTATAGTAAGAAGTTTTCTGATGTTTACACAAAGCGCAAAGTTCTAAAATTTTCTAAGGAGCTTGGCTTAAGCATCTTTGTTATGCATTTTGAAGTTCCTGAAATTGCTGATGATATATTATGGCAACAACTTAGAAAGCTTAAAGAAGCAATAACAATAAAGCTTAAAAACAATGGCTTTAATCCAGCATTAACTTTGGAAAATTTATTTGGGAAGAGCGGTATAATTGCATTTTTTATAAATGATATAACAATTAATCATGCGATAATTGAAGGGCCATCTATATTTATGAGATCTGCAGTTGATTCTTTTATAAGATCTCATAATAGATCACTTGGATTTATATTTAATGAGGAAAAAATTATTTCCATTGAAGAGTCAAAATATTATAATGCAAAGGAAGTAATTGATGAATTTATAAAAGAAATAAAACTTCCTTCATATCTAAAGCATGATAAGCTTAATATTTATAAAGATGATATTCCTGAAGAAATAGCTAAGCTTGTTTATTCTGCATTTTCTTTGAAGACTATATTATAAATTTTCGTTATTTATCTAACACAGAATCAAAACTGCACAAGATATTTAAAGCTTTCCAGTGAGATTATTGCGGTGATATGAATGAATGGAGAAGGAGAAGAGTAATCATTAATTTAATTGTATCTATTTTGGGAGTTTGACTTATATATGTTGGACACTTTCTGATTCTGGTTTGAATTTATATTTTCTAATACTTTATATTTTGGTGAACTAAGTTTATTTATTATTTGTTGTTTCTTGTTTTGTTATTGGGGGTATGATTTCAGGAAGTATAACTTGTACTTGTTGAGTTGCAGTATTTTCTGATTTTGGTTTGAATTTATATTCTTCTACCAATACTTTATATTCCAGCGCATAAATATTGTCAAAGTTTCTATTGGCAAAAGATCCTATAATCACATCTGTTATAAGCCATGATGTTATTTCAATGCTCTTGAAGTATTTGAGTATCTGTTCATATGTTTGATAATCATCCTCATTTAGAATAGGTGCGATGTATATTTCACCTACAGGGGTGCCTATATCTGCAACAAGAATGTCAAATTTGTTTTCGTTATTTATCTAACACGAAAACAAAACTGCACAAGATATTTAAAGCTTTTCAGTGAGATTATTGCGGTGATATGAATGCCTGGAGAAGGAGAAGAGTAATCATTAATTTAATTGTATCTATTTTGGGAGTTTGACTTATATATGTTGGACACTTTCTGATTCTGGTTTGAATTTATATTTTCTAATACTTTATATTTTGGTGAACTAAGTTTATTTATTATTTGTTGTTTCTTGTTTTGTTATTGGGGGTATGATTTCAGGAAGTATAACTTGTACTTGTTGAGTTGCAGTATTTTCTGATTTTGGTTTGAATTTATATTCTTCTACCAATACTTTATATTCCAGCGCATAAATATTGTCAAAGTTTCTATTGGCAAAAGATCCTATAATCACATCTGTTATAAGCCATGATGTTATTTCAATACTTTTGAAGTATTTGAATATCTGTTCATATGTTTGATAATCATCCTCATTTAGAATAGGTGCGATGTATATTTCACCTACAGGGGTGCCTATATCTGCAACAAACGAATATTTGTTAATCCAGGGATATTTATAATCCAATTCCTCTTTTATTAATCCTTCTCTATCGTGTTTATAATAAGTATCAAAATCTAATATTTTAATAACAAATACAACATAATATTTTAATGGAATATTATTCATATTTAATGTCATATAATTTATTATTTTACGCTGTTTTAATTTTTCAAAAATATAAGATACTGCAGGCGCGCTTAATCCATTTCTTAGAGCAAGTTCTTTAAACTGAATATTTCCATCCATTGCAAGATCTCTAAGAATCTTAAATTCTGATTCAGTAAGCTGCCAAGATAATTTTCTTGGCTGTTCCCGTGTCCTGTGCCATATTCTCTCCTTTAATAAATTAAAGAACGGCTCTCTTACAGGAACTGAACCATAAACAGGGCTAAATGGAACAACATATTTTCTTGCTTTATATTTTTGAAGTTTTTCTGACAGCCACTTATAAACAAATGTCATAACCTGTTTATCTGACTCTAAACAAAAGTAAACCATAAGATCATAAGATCCTTTAATTGTTGCAACTAAGAGTACTCTTGGATCATTTTCAAATGCCTCTTTTATTTCATCTAAACTTGGCTTTTTATTTATGAATTTAAACAATATTAAATATCGAAGGTAACCCAAACTTTTTAAATTAAGATAGGCAAAATAGTTTATATTTAATCTTTCAGTAAGCCTTTTTATCATTGACGCTGCCGTCGCATTTGTCACCCCTACTTGTTTTGCAATTTCTGTTATTGGCATTCTACTATTCATACTTAGATTTCTCAATACTTTGGCTTCGTTTTCAGAGATAAAATTTTGAATTTGTAACTTTTTGAATTCTTTGTTATACGCTTCAAAATTCTCCATTTTTCTTCTTTTTGCAGGGCTAAATTCGCCTTTTGGTGATATGCTTCCTACATACTCCATTTTTGTCATGTCTCTTATTTTTGTAATAGGATTTACAATAACGTTATATGCTGAAACATAAAAATTATCTCTTACTCTCCCTACAGTTAAATTTTCACCATATTTTATTTTTAAACTATTGAGTGTGTCTTCTACAACTTTAGGTAACTTCTGTCGTTTCCTTCTGCGTTTTATTGGTTGTTTGAACATATTTATTATATTAAAAGAGAATATATTTAATTCTTATTATTTTTTTCTTGGTCAAAAAAGATAAAAATTTATTAAATTTTATATTATAATTAAATAATAATTTATTAAAAAGAATTAAACAACACTAAAATTTAAAATTAAAAAGGCTATATCTATATATAAAACAA
>JAJZYD010000040.1 GCA_021806095.1 Microcaldota archaeon | reverse complement strand
TGAATTTTATAAAGCATTAAAGGAAATGTATAAAACAACTGGTGAAACCGATATAAGAACAAAAACAACATTACCTGATACTTTAGTTAATAAAATTATTCGTTTAATTGTTTGGTCTAAAGAAGCAGAAAGATTTGATAAATTAGAAAGGGATTATCCTAAAATTACAAGTTTAGTAGATGATATTATTATAAATAATCTATATGCATTAAGAATTTCTGCTAAAGGTAAAGGCAGGGAAGAATTTTTTGATAGTTTAAAAGCAAAGAAATCTAATGATGAAAAATCTAAATTACAAAGAATGTTTGGAATTGGTAATAGATGATTATTGGAATTGTTGGATATGCAGGTGATGGTAAAACACTATTATCTGTAATTTATACAACACATTTAATTTATGGTAATCCTGTTAATAAGAATGGTAAAATAGTATCTAAATATCAATTAATTACTAATATTCGCTCATTGAAGATACCGCATATAGACTTTGAACAGAATTTTCTGAAAATAATAAAGGATATAGATTCAAAGCCGTATGAGGTGAATATTCAGCCAAGATTATTGGTAATAGATGAGATACAGAATTATTTAGATAGTCGAAGGTCTATGCGTAATTTTAATATTGAATTTTCGCAAGAATTTTTTCAGATACGTAAAAAAGGATTTGATTGCATTTATACATTACAGGATTATATGTCATTAGATGCACGTATTAGAAGAATAACGCAATTTCTTCTTTTACCAACTTATGATAAATATAAAAAAGAATTTTTTATTACTATTACTGATAACAGACTTAATAATTTAGGTTATAAACAATTCAAAATATCTGATATGTGGTATAATATGTATAATACTTATGAAAAAATAACTGGAAATGTTGTTAATCCTAAAGATTCAATGATTAAAATAAAGGGAAGTGATTATTATATTTCTGACAACACGGATTGATAGTTTTCTAATTTCTCCTTTCTGTCAATCCGTGTTTTTTCCTTTGATTTAAAAAGGTTTATATAGGTATGGCAGATTTAGGATAGGTGATGATAAAAGATATAATTAAATAAAAAATTATAAATATAAATAATTCCACATATAAAATTTTTAAAGCCGTGTCATTTTGTTTGGCAATGTAATTATAACCGTGAAAAAAAGGTGAAAAAATTGGTTGGAAAAACTGAAAATAAGAACACAAAAGAATCGATGGCTACTGTGAAAATCAGAGATTTAAAATCTGCTGATTCTGTAAGAGTTTTAGGTATTGCTCAAACAGATAGAGAATTTGTTGATAAAACAAAGGATTCTGAAACGTTTGGTCAGTTAAAAACTACAAAGCAATTAGTGTTGAAATGTAAAATTAATGATAGTGAGCCTGAACTATTATTAATAGATGAAAACACAACATTGTATAAGCAATTAAACAAATACATAGAATCAGAAAGTATTGAGTTGCCTGCAAAGATATTTGACAAAACTTTTACTGTTGGTATTGGTGGTAAGGGAACTGGTCAGTATTACTACTTTGAAGAGTTGTATAATAACGTAAATTACGATAAACTCTTTGAGTAAGTGATATAATGATAGACAACAAAGCATACAAACTTCTATCAGGCAGGATTGATTCTTTTATTGGAACAGGTGTTAGTATTGGAGATGGCTATAATGCAGATATAGTTATCTTTAATGATAACACTAAAGAAGCATATATTCTTAATAGGAAATTAGGCATTGAATTTAAGAAAAGATTTGATGCTTATACTAAAGAGAATACAGTAAAAGAATATACTATTGAATTTTTCAATGGTAAAAGTCAATCTGGAAAAATTTTTACGTCTATCAAAAACATAATTTTTAGGAGTGATTAATATCACTCAAAATTTTTTAAATCAAAACATCTGCGAAATTTGTAAAATTGTAATTAATGAAAATCATTATATGGCAATGGTTGATAAGAATGGAACAAAATATTTTTATCATTATAAATGTGTTAAGGAGATTGAATTGAATGACAGATAAATTATGGATTTGTGAAATCTGTGGCTATGAATTGCCTAAACAATCTGATTTATTAAAGGTTTGTCCTAATTGTAATGCTTTAGGGCATTTTATTAAAAGTAAAAGATATTTTATTGTTAAAAAACGTATAGTTAATTTAAGAACTTCTTTATTTACAGTAAATACCGATGTTCCAATTAAAATTTTTAATACAGAGCGAAAAGCAAAAAATTTTATTAATAAATCACCTAATAATTATAGATTTACTATAACTTGGATTTTAGAAGATAAATTAAATGAGTATATAAATAAAGGTGTGCCTTATGATAACAAATAAAAAATGCTCAATCTGTGGTAAAGAAATTCAACAACCTAATTTTATTAAATATATCAATCAGAAGAATGAAGAAATTTATTTCTGCTGGGAGTGTCAAAATGCAGATTAAAGATTTTGAAATAACTGATATTAATTCTTATAGATGTATTAGATGCAATTCTTCAGTATTGGAATTTGAGGCATATTTTTCTAATGATATTTCAATGAAATGTATTTGTTCAAAATGTTTGAGTCATAATAGGATTGTAAGTTTAAAGGAGTTGGATAAAATAAATGGAGAATAAATATATTTCTTATTCGTGTCTAAATGATAGACATAATGAATGTTTATATAAATATCAAATTGTCAGAAAACAAACATTATACGGTGATGAATTTTCTGAATATATTTGTAGGTGTGATTGCCATAAAAATAAGGAGAATGATAAAAAATGAGAACAATGACTTTTATAGATGAAGTTAATTTAAAATTTGAAGATGATAAAACATATTCAAGAAATGATATAATGTCAATAATTTTACATACATTAGCAGAATTATCTGATTCTGATGCAGTAAGAAATTATGCATTAGCGATTGCTGAAAAATATAAAATGAAATTAGATAATAAGTATGAAAAGAAAACAAATAAACTATCGCTAAAAAAGATTACAAAATATATAAATAAAAATCTTCAATCTTGTGATTTTTCTTATAATTATAGTGATACTGATACGTATGCGGAAAAAAGTAATACTGCTTTGCTTATTACCTTTACATTTAATGATGGAAAATTAGTTTTTGATGTAAAAAATAACAGGTTTAAATATGAGTAATGAAATTCATTTAGAAGAATTAATTAATATAATGGAGAATAATTCTAAAAAGAATAATTTAATTAGAAATAATACAAGCCATTTATCTGAAGTATCTATTTGCGGTTTAAAATATAGAGATAAGATAGATAATAATAAAATGATTCCATTTAATGTTAATTTTTATCTTGGTAATGCATTTGAATTTTTAATAGTAAATGAATTGAAAAAAATATATGGAACAGATGTTGAAACACAAAAAATATTACAATATAGATATGGCGATTTAGAATTTATTGGTCATTGTGATGTTTATATTAATTCATCTAATATTATATATGAATTGAAAACGTCTATGTCTTATAGTGGTAATTATACTGATATTTATTTAAGACAGTTAAAGGCTTACCTAATAGCCAACAATTCAAGTAAAGGATATTTGTGGGTTTATTATCCTGTTAAAAAACAGTATAAAGAAATTGAAGTTAATGAAATTACAGCAGAAGATATAAATAATTTTCATAAGAATTTAATGGCATTTAAAGAAAATAAGTATATTGATGGTATTGAAAATTCATTATGTGGTTTTTGTGATACTGGATATTGCGACTACAAACGGAAATGAATATGTTAAATGTTAAAGGTTATCTTGCAGATAAAATAAAAAATCAATCTTCTCTTACTCAAAAAGAAGTGATAAATTTATTTATAACTTTATTTGATGAAATTGAAGATTTAAATATCAAAATTAATGATATAAATGAGAAAATAAAAAATGTAAATAAATGGGAATAGTATGCTTAATAAAGCCAATATTATTGCCTTTTTTGAATTATATTTTAAAAGAGATGGTTTCCAGAAAAATTTAGATAATAAACTATCTCATACTATTTATTCATATAAACAGGAATATTTATTACGTGTCAATGCAGTAAGTATAATTTTTAAAAAAGTAGTAATAACTGATGCAACAATAGCATTTTATAATAATGATATTAAAGTTGCATTAGTCTGGTTTAAGGATATTGATAACATTGAAAGAATTAACTGATGAACAAAAACAAAGAATAAAAGAATTATATAATAAAGGTTATACTTCTACTGATATTGCTAAAGAATTAGGTATAAGACGGCAAAGAATTGATGCTGATTATAAAGAATTATCACGTGAATATCCAAGAGAACGTAAAAGGTCTGA
>JAJZYD010000013.1 GCA_021806095.1 Microcaldota archaeon | reverse complement strand
TATCTTTGCAAGATTGTCTAATATTTTATAATCACCCTCTACCTTTACAACTTGAGTTAATTTCATTTGCTTCACGTTATATTATATATTTATATATATATATAGATATATTTATATATATTTAACTACAATTATTAAATTAATAATTTATATGTTTCGCATTCATCCCACCTTTAAAAAAGGTAGGCTTTCTGCTATGCATTCTGTAAATGAATTTGCAAAATTATTAATTTGTTTTATTGTTTTTTATTAAAATATAGATAACCTAAAATTATATCAGAAAGCCAAGTTATTATATTCTATAATACAACTGCAATATTCAAAAATAATCAAATTATTTATGTATAGTTATTATCTGGATCAGTAACTTTAAACCAATAGCAAAAAATATAATTATAGTCGGAAGCATCATCGATTGCTTGACCTCCAATCATGGTGCCATTCCTAGAATAACTTGCATAAGCAGGGGTTATGTCAGCTTCAGGTGCCTTACCTCCATTTACAAATCCTGGATAATGTATTAATATAGAAGAAGGAGAAACACTTGATCCAGAGTATGTACAACTACCACCACCACCGTTAAAAAGAGCCCAATTTACATTTATTCCCATCTTAGAATAAGTATTTCCATTATAAATAACATAAAATTTATTTGAAGGTGGTGTTGTTGATATTATTGTGTTTGTAGTATTTGGCATAACTGCAGTTGTATTCGAAGATTGAATAGGCCCTGGTAGTATTGTTATTATATTGCTTGTATTAAGTGTTGTATTCTGAATAGGTCCTGGCAGTATTGTTATATTTGAATTGGTGTTGGTATTAAGATTTATTTCTTCAAATTTTAATAATATCTTATTTAATGTATTATATGTTTTGTTTGTGTTCATTATGGTCATGGTTAGGTTCAACGGCAAGCCATACTGCGAAGATATACAGCTGGATATATTATATAAAAGGTTAGTATAGGACGATGATGAAAGTGATGTATTATTGAAAGTAAAGTTAGCTGGTATCTTTATTACACCATTACCTTTCATAAGATAGCAGGATTGGCCTTTATACGAAGTTACATTGGTGCCTTCTACAATAATATTAAAATTAGTTTTCATTAAATTTTCATTTATTACCGGCATAAGAGATGGAGATATTTTATTTAAAGTGCTGCTATTTTGACATACAAAGCCCGTATACCCGCTAAAAATAGATAAAGAATTATTAAGGCATGAATAATGCAGACTTTTATTTGTTATTTCTACAATTGATACATCTCCCATCATTGGTATACTTTTTAAATAAATTTCAATTCTTGAAGTATTATAATATTTTTTATATTTTATATTCATCGGTATGGTCATTGTTTCATTTCCTAAGAATGCAGAAGAAGACACTATTGTAAAAGAGCTATTATATGATACATTAAGCTTATTCATGCTGTTTGCATAAGTGAACATTGTGTTTGTCAAATTTGCAAAATTAATTGGTTTGTGCATTGAAAGCATTTCTATTACAGGACTGCTTGGTGCACTAATGCTATTAAAAAAGTAGTATACAGCATAAGCAATAATGGCAAGTATAATTATAACTGCGGCAATCTTTATTGGCATAGTCGATGAGGAATGTGCAGTTTGTTTTGGTTGTTGTGGTGGTTGTTGTTCTTGTTTTGGTTGTTGTATCTGTTCTGGTTGTGTATATTTATCCGTATGATTTATATTTTCAGGTTTGGTAATTTGATTATTGAACTGTTCATCAGATTTTATCTGTCCTTCACTGTTTGAGGACTGCTTTGAGGATGTTTCATCATTCATTTTATCACAGTTATATAATAAGTGTAATTAAAATATAATATATAATAATATTTCGCTTTTACAGAATTTTAAAGAATAACGCAAAGAAGATAGCAAAAGATCTAAACTCAGCAAAACACCAACAACTCTTGAAGTCAGTGCGCTAACAAAAGAGATTGAAATAGGGAGGAAACAGTGGAAGTTTCCGTAAAGAAAATATGATTAGACTCTCTTAAGTTGTTGTTGCTGTTGCTCGCAGTTGGTTGCATGCGAGTACCGGGATTTGAACCCGACTTTCAGGCTTGGGAAGCCCGCGTCCTACCAGGCTAGACTATACTCGCTTTTCTATTTATAATTTAACAATTTTCTCTTAATACAACTTTAATAAATCTTATATTAATATGAATATATTATATTTATTAATATAATTAAAATACCAGAAACAAAAAAAGAAAAAAAAATAAATTACAAATAAACCTTATTTACTACCGTATATAAGAAGGATTGCTTTCCAAATTTGGCTGTACAATTTGATGCATTCCTGTTTGTTTTTCGATTTCCTTAACCGCTTTCGCTGTTTCTTCTATAAGTTTGTCTATATCACGAAGATTTATTTTTAAGTTTAATAATTTTGCTAATATTTTTAATATAGACTTTGCAGCAGTAGCATCAATCTCAAGCATGCCAGTTTCACCCATTATACATGCGGCGTCAATTTTATTCATTTTTGCAAAGGCTAGAAGCATCCCTGCTGAGCCATAAATAAAACCTTTAGATTCTCCTATCAATACACCATTCTTTTTGAGAACTTCAGCCAATTTTTTTGAATTTACATTACCAAATACTTTAGCTGCTGTTTGAATGTCTCTGCCAGTACTGTAGCCAGCAATTGTATATATTAAATGACCTTTAAGCTGTGTCTTAAAAAATTTTACAATAGCATTATTTATCTCATACTGGCCTTCTGTCGTTGATGCTTGGGCGTCTCCTGTCAATAATACAATATCATGCTTCTTATCATTGTCTTTTAAGAGATAAAATCTGCTGCTAACAAGTCTTGTTGTACCATCCCTTTTCATCAATACAACAAAAGGAAAATGATTAGAATATAAGGTTGCAATTCTCTTTGTTACAAATTCAAGTTTTAAATGCTCAACAACAAGCTTACCAACATTTCCAATTCCTGGAAAGCCCACAATTAATATAGGGTCATTTAATTTAATATTTTTAAAATCCTTATTCCATACAATAGTTGCGCCTTTTATATCCATAAAATCAACATTTTTATTTAAATATTATTTAATATTTCTGTTATGTCCTGACTAAAAATAAATATATTATATTAAATATCATCTTCAGTAGTCATTTTTAGATTGCTAAAAAATAAAGAAAGTTTTTGTTCTAATCCTTCATTTGTATAATTTTTTGGCAAAAACCAGATTTCATCAGCAATATCAGACATTTTATAATGGAGTTCTTCTAATTTTTTGTCTATGAAGATTTTATCCTCATTAGTTATTATTATAAAGTATACATAATCTTTATAATTTAATAAAAAATTTTTATATTTTTCAAATATTTTATTATTTTTAAATAAACCAAAACCATGTGTCTCTATAAATACAGGTTTTTTATTTTTTTCTACATTTGTGATAAAATCAGGAGTATAATAATGACTATCGTTATTATTTCTATATATTGAAAATGATGTTGTATTGCAGATAAATTCAATATTTGTATTTGATAACGCCTTTGCAGTTATAAATTCAAATGAAGATTTATAATTATTGCTATTTTTCTTTTCTTGCCTTTTCAATTTAAGCAATTGGTGTGGTAGTTTAACATCTCCATAATTTACTGTTATACTCCCATATTCAAAAGATTCCTCAGTACGCAATTTAGGATTATCCCCTTTTAATTGATATTTATTATGCAAAAAATCACATAAATATAAATATGTTATTTTAATTTATAAATGTTTTGTTTGTTTCAGCTTTGATAATTAAAATACTAATTAAAAAACAAAAATTGAAAAAGATAATAATGTAAATCAAAGAGTAGTCAATATATCCTTCTTTTCTTTTTTTAGCTTTTCTTTTTCAATTTCAAATATTCCATTAGAGTTATCATGTTTGATAGATTCAATTGCTGCTTTAATCTTCTTTTCTGCATCGGTATAGCTTGGTCCTTTGGCGGTCATATAGTATTTTGGTGCACTTATATATTTTATAGACACCCCATATTTTTCTGCTCTTGAAAATATATTTCTTAATAAATCTGCTCCATTTGTTGTATTATTTAAGGATAATGTCATTATATAAGATACATTATAATTTCTTTTTTGATGTGTTGATTTAAGTACTTCTTCAAGTGCATCCTTCAGATTTTTAGGAAGTTTTAAATTATTGAACTCCTTTGTTTTTATATTGGCATTTCTCATGAAGTTTGTATAATTTCCAAATGCTTCAATTATTTTATTATTAAAATATTCTTTCTTTTCATCTTGTAATCCTGCAACATTTATCGCTCTTGCAAATAAGCCAACAAGCCTCTTTTCAAGATTATAAGAATCAAGCTTTTGTTTTGATTCTGTTGGTGTTACCTTCTTTACTGATACATCAATTGTCTGCCTATTCTCATCATAAAATATTACTTTACATACAATAGTCTGGCCTTCATGTATAAACTCGTGGATGTTTTTTATCCATCCTGATGATACCTCCTTTATAGGTAAATAAACATCAAGGTTATCATATTCTGGAAGCTTGCAGTATGCTCCGAAAGGCATAATCTTACTTACGTTAGCCATAACAAGTTCTCCTATCTTTGGAATTCTTTTTCCCTCCATCAAAATCATTGAATTTTCTATAAATAAATTAATTCATTATATTAGAAACTTTTATCATGCAGGATTAAGCGCTCTTGAGCTCAAGCTTCTTCCTCGTTCTTCCTCCAATAACACGCTCTATTGCATAATGGCAATCTTTACAAGTCAATATAACCTTTTGCTTCTTACCAAGCTTCTTGACTGTAGCCTGTCCCTTAATTTTTCCGTGATAGCCTAATAGTTTTCTATTGTGTCTTCTATTGCCTATTTTAAGGCCTCCAGCTGAACCTTTTACACTTAATTTTACACTGTGTAATGTATGTGCATTGCATTTTGGACAGTATGCATTGATCTCTTTTGGTATTATCATATAAACAACCTTGTAATTTATTATTTAAATATTAATTATTTAACAAACTATATGAAGCTTTTGAATAAGTATATTTATTATTAATAATATTAACAAAATAATATTCTGCCAAAAAATATTATCAATATATTAGATAATGTTAATTATATTAATATTTATGTTTTTGTTTTTTCAGGCTAGCATAAAAATTTGCAAACTCATATTGGGTTTGGCTTGAAGCGTTTTTTAACCTTTTCCATTTCAGATAATACTTTATGCTTCCATTCAACGAATTCTCCTGGGCTTTTTGGATACTGCTTGTATAATTCATTAAAGAACTTCATTTCATCAACAGCATATTTGAGATTTGCAAATGCATTGATGTTTGATGCGCCTTTAAGTATCATCTTGAATTTGGTTGCAAGGCTCAATTCTGGAATTCTTCCATAGGTTAAATCAACTGCCTCCTGCTCTGATAAGAAATTCTTAAATCCGTAATTTATAATATCATTGTTTAATGATTGTAAATATATTCTAAATACCTCCATTCCGGCTGTTTTATTTCCATATTCATTATTGAAGTCAAGATTATATTTCCATAGATTTTTCATGCTATAATCCCTATCATTAACTGCCCTAATCGCATTTTCACCAGCCAATATACCTGCAACTAAAGCTGGGCCTATGCCTCCGGCACTTATAGGATTTGGCATTGCCATGCTGTCCCCAGCGCCAATATATCCATTATAGACAAGGCATTCAAGCTGCCTTCTTACAGATACCGACCATATACCTTTACCATTATTGTCTTTGTTATAAAGTGTGGGGTTCTTTATTACATGAATATACTTGACATATTCATCCATTAATGACTGAAGGGAATTGTTCTTGTTTAATTTTTCATTCCTTATTTTCAAGCTCCTTTGCTGCACTCCCAAGCCAATATTGACTCTACCTTTTTTGCTTTTTGGAAATACCCAGCCATAGCCGCCAGGTGCAAGCTCCTGATTTAAATGAATTATTGCATATTTTTGGTCGTAATAAGTTGAATCATTGCCTTCTATCTCAGCATCATATATATATCTGCCAGTTGATTCAAGGTCATCAATATCTATTGTTTTGTCAATATAAGAATTGTCAGGAAGCTTTCTTCTTAAATTTGTTGATATGCCAAGCGCGTCTATTACAATTTTGGCGTTGTATGATCTGTTCTCCTTGTTCTTGTCCTTTCCAGACACTCCTACAACATAATTGTCTTTAATGATTGGAACTTCAATATCAAACTCGCTTATGTAGTGAGCGCCATTCTTTAGCGCATAGGCATTGAGCTTTCTAACAAATTCCGGTCTGTCCAATATAAAACCCTCACCATCAAAAGGAAACTTTGACTGCATGTCTGGTGAATATGCAACTACTCCATCAACTTTAAGGTCGAGCTCTGGTGCATCAAAGCTTAAGCCTATTCTTGAAGAAACAAAATCAAGATGGCTTTTTGCGACTGCATCCCCGCATACCCAGCCCCAGTTTGTTTTCTTTCCTGGTTCTGTTGGCTTGTTTTTGTCTATGAGCAGTACATTGAGCCCTGATTTAGCTGCGACTGCTGCGGCAAGTGAGCCTGCAACCCCAGAACCTGCGACTATAATATCATATTCTTCCATAAAAACACTCTAAATTTTTATAATATTTCTATCACAAATTATAAAAACTTAATTCATGAACTGAATAATTTCATGCACTTTGCTTATGCTATAAATTTGTTTACTTGGAATTAATTTTGATTGGAACGATGCTTTGAGCTGTTGTTGAGCTGAGCTTGAGCTTCTGAATTGATTATTTATATTTATTCAAATACTTTTTGTTTTTGAATATTTATAATGGAAAATAAAATTAATTAATGAAATTAATCATAAAATTATGGCGGGGTATAAGTGTTTTCCCAAGAGGAATAATAAGATACTCCAGATACTAATGTACTATTATAACCATTGCCACTATAATCATTTGCATTGCCGTTGAGGGGCCACCAGCCTACAAGATGATCCAAATCAATTGGTGCGCCTCCTATTCCCTTTTGATAAAGTGCCTGAATGTCGTTTGTTGAAAGAGAAGTGTTGTAGATTTGCACGTTTGATATTGAACCATTAAACCATGCATTCCAATCACCACCTATAGAAATAGGATTAGTATTTTGTAAAATACCACCAGTAAATTTCTCTGATGCCGCTTGTGCTCCATCCACATAGATTACTATCGATGAATTATTATAAGTAAATCCTATTTGATGCCATCCAACTTTAATAAAAATATTATTTATAGATGATCCAAACTCTATAGAGTTTACACCTGCTGTATTCCAAACCATAGCTAGTATATTATACGCTTGATGGTTATTATCCCATAAATATAAACTAATTCTATTATTCATTACTACAGGAACCCTAAAGGAAGAATAAATATAACCATCAGTATTTACCCATGTAAAAACAGAAACACTATTATTTAATAATGGCAATGGGGCTGTTATATATGAATTTGTTGTTAAAGTCGCCACATATTCTGGCTCTTTGTTGCATGATGCGCCTTGAACGCTTATGTATCGTATAGTTCCAGGACCATAAGGCCTATTAACATTGCAAGATCCTGGAGATGCCTTTAGTCCTATGCTTGTATTAAATACACCCATATGAAATAAGACAACAAGAATAACTGCAATTATGAGTATCGCCCATCCATAAGTCATAAGATACTCCATTGCACTTTGGGCGCTTTTTTTGTTTTTAATCTTTTTGCAATTGCTCTTATTTTTATAATTTTTAATTATTTGCATATTTTATGTTTTAAAAGAATAATAATAAATAATAAACTAACAACAGAAGCTATAAAAAAGAAAAGGAAAAGAAGAAAAAAAAAATAAAATAAATGTGTTGTTAAAATCAAGTTATATTAATATTTATAGATTATATTGCTGTTGTATTATATGCACCGCTGTGGATCGCACCTGCTCCTAAACCACCAAGCAATGCACCTAAGAGAGCTGCTCCTAATATTAATGCTATAATTATTACTATTACAAATATTATTATTCCTGTTATTACCAAACCTCCAAATGCTTTCATTGCACTTATATTGTGCAGTTTTGATAATGCAAATGTTTCAACAACAATTACCCAGAAGAATATAATTATGCTTATAATTGCTCCTAAAATTGGTATTGGAGTAAGCCAAGTTAATAACAATGATGGAAATATTCCATATATTAAACCTCCAAATGTTGCGCCAAAGCCACCTTTATACCATTTTAGTAGTGAACCTGCAATCAATTGTATTACTGCCGCACTGATTATAAGGCCTATTGGTATAACTATTATATAATCAATTAATATACTAATAATAACTATTCCTATGGTAGCAGCGCCAAATATTGAACCAAATAAACCTCCAGATGAAGCTATTGATGATATAAACAGCGCACTTATTATCATCAATAATATCATAGGTATCAGCATAACTTTATAAAATTTAATTATACCTTCGCCAAGACTCATATTCTTATAAGAATATGTATTCGGATGCAGAATCACATCGAATGCATTTTTTAAATCATCTACTATTGGTGTTCCCATAAAATCACAATTATTATATAAAAAGAAATGTTTTTAAAGTTTGTGTTATTAAGGGCCTTGTTGAAAAAGTCTTAAAAATGTTGATAAAGTAGGACTAAATCAACAAAGCCGTTATTAAGCAAAATTCTATAAACACTTTTAGAGTGAGATGAATTGGATTCTATTCATTTTGCATTTATTTGTATGTTGTATATAATCATTTTTATATAATATAATTTAGAAATTTTTAAGTAGTGCATTAATATTACTATGCAAAATAAAGATTATAAATGCGATTATCATTATCAAAATAGAAATTATACAGAATAATATAATTATGCTCAAGATCGCCTCGCCTTCGCCCGTCCTTTGCAGTTTTGTAAGTGCAGATATTTCAATTATTAAACCCCAAAAACTTGCGATTGATTCAATCAATAATCCAAATATTGGTATTATTATTGTCCATAATAATATTGATGATGGGAATGTTCCATATACCAATGCAGAAAGAGTTGTGGCAAATTTCTTTTTATACCAATGAAATAAATATCCACCAATTAATTGCAATAATGCCGCAAAGATGACGAGCATAATTGGTACGATAACTAAATATATCAAGGGTACAATTCCTAAAATTATAAGTATTTGTATAGAAAATCCGATGTGTAGCATTAATATTAATGCGCTCATTATTAATGTGCAAAATATTTCAAAAATTAAAATAGGGAGCAGTATAACTTTATAATACATTGAAAATGCTTTGCCGAAGCTCAAATCTTTGTAATTATAAGTTGTTGGATTAAATATTACATCTGCAGCATTTCTCAAATCATCAATTATAATCATGTAATCATTTTTTCAGTCAGTTGGAGCAAATTATGTACTATTTCCAAAAAAATATATGGTTGTTATGCTTCCATTCAATCCTGTTTTGACTACTTCAGATACTGATGACACCAATATAAATGATGGGCTTACAGGGCTTACATCAGTGCATATTTTATTTGGAAGGCAAGGCGGTTCATATGAATATCTTACAGTAATATTATATTGGGATAAAGGTTCAAGTTCTGTAAATGCGGCTGCATAGTGAGGAAATGTATATGGTTGGGCAGGTAAAGTTGTTACGTTGCTCGCATTCCTTGTTGTGTTTGATGATGATGTTGCTGATGCGCTTGAATTTATCTGATTTGCTGCAATAGAAGTTGCAATAGAATTTACATTATTATAATTATTATAATTCACATTCAAGGAAGTATTTACGCCTTTGATTGAAATTGACATCAAACTATATCCTCGAGGCTGACTGTAATATGCGATTATTGTTGCGTTTCCAGGCTTGATGAACTCTGTTCTGTATATTATCTGCGTTGTATTGGAATTTGCTGACGAATATGCACTATATCCTGCATTGTAAGACAGCATTATAATGAGGATCAATGCAAGTGCAAAAGTCAATGCTTTAGATGCGTTCTTATAATTATTTGATTCTATTTTCTTTTTTATTTTTGATTCCAAAAAATCACCTTAACTCATAAGCAGTTTAGTTATTCAAAATCTTTCTTTACAATTTTTACAAAACCACTTCTCGGGCTGAATATATCTCCGCTCTTTTCCAATTCATCTAAATATCTTTTAGTTGTGTTCTCATCAATATTATTTTTTATTGCTTCCTCTACAACCTGCCTATATTCTGCGCCGTTGCCCTTGCTCTCTGATTCAAGCTTTTTTATTATGTCAAGAATTGCATTAATTTTGTTTACCTTTTCTCTTGGCATTCCTGTTATCATTGCATCAATATCCCGCCTTCCAGAAGTGTCAACAGCAAGCTTCTTAAGTACATACTCAATAAGATTTATTGCTCTTTCTGCATCATCCTTTGTAACAGTACTTGACAGCCTTGTTTTGGCACTCGCCTCCGCCATTCTCACCAATCCCTCAATCTGCCTTGGTGTTATTGGCGTTGTGCCCTCTTTTGCCCCAATTCTTCTAAGCTCAACATAATACTCTTGGATTCTTTGAGAAGCTTCGTTAGTAAGCCTTGGCATTACATTCTTCTTCGCATATGCTATATACTTCCTTAGTAATTCAGTGTCGATAGGGGGCTTCTCAACCTGCTCAAATTCCTTAACATCTGCAATTATCGCACCAGCCGCCTCATGCTGAAGCAATATATGCTCGGCAATCTTTTTGTCCTGCTCAACGTCCATCGTATCCTTTATAGGAAATATTAAATCAAATCTTGAGAGAAGCGTTGTTGGAATATCAAACTGCTGGGCGGGATAACTATGCTCATCAAACCTTCCAAATTTAGGATTTGCAGCGGCAAGCACAGCCGTCCTTGCATTGAATGTTGCAATAATTCCGGCTTTTGCAACACTGATTGTCTGAGATTCAAGAGCTTCGTGAAGTGCAGCTCTGTCCTCATCACTGATCTTGTCAAATTCATCAATGCATACAATACCTCCGTTACCAAGCACAAGCGCACCTGCTTTAAGCGTCCATCCTCCTTCTGAGAATTCATCCCTCTCTGCAACTGCAGTCATACCTCCTCCAGTCACAGACTTGCCGCTCACATAAATTCCTTTTGGCACAAGCCTTGAAACTGATTGAAGCACTCTTGTTTTGGCGCTTCCGGGATCCCCTATTAATAAAATATGGGTGTCGCTTCTTATAATTCCCCCGTCAACAAGCATCTTGCCGGGCGTGCCCCCAAAAAGCTGGAGCGCCACTGCCTGCTTGACTTCATCATAGCCATAAATGGATGGTGCAATAGATTTTGAGATTATATTAAATATATCCGGATTTTTTGATAATTCAATAATCTCGCGCTCTTCATCCTCGCTTATTGCAAGTTCTGCAAAATCCTTTTGTATTGGCATTATTGAGACAACATCAATGTACATTGTATACATATTTCTTTCTACTTTTCCTCTTACATTACGCCTTGGCCTTATTCTTAGTACACCTGTAAGCTCTGTTCTATCTCCAGGTATTGTTGTATTGACTAAATCATCTTCAAGCCAAGCTTCAAGCTGCCATGTTGGAGTGCTTCCTTTAAGCTTTTCCAAAGGATCCTGAATTGCTATTTTTTGAATATCTGTAAAAGTAGATTCCTCCGACATTGACTTCAGGGATTTTCTTTTGCACTGCTGGCAGACATCAAAAACCTCATCCTTGCCCTGCCTAAATTTGTAGACTGCACCGCAATATGAGCACTTGTAGGCGTCAATTCTTGCCTTTGGACTTATCTCTGATCTTTTGATTATTAAACTATCAAGAAGAATAAGCTTGCCTATGTAGGTTGAGCCAACATTTTGAACAAATGGTGTATTAATGTTCTGGCCAAAGAAGCGGACGTGTGCTTCAAATAAGCTCTCCTGTTCTTGTATTTTAAGCATTTCATTGAGTGATTCATTTGCCGCTTCAATAATTATATCCGGCTTATCAATAAGCTCATTTGCAAGATCTGGATCAAATTTTGCAAGGTCTTTGAAATTTACCTTTAAGCTTCTCTGCTTTGGAAAATTTATAATTAAATCATTAATAAAATCTTTGTAATATTTGTCAAAGAATTCATCAAACCTTGCTTTTATTGTTGGATCCGCCATAGCAACTCTACCATTTTTATTTTGTTTGTTTAATTTTTTGTTTTACAATCAACATTTATTAATTATTAAACAGCTGTAACTCTATATTATTAATATTACTATAATATTATAATTATATTTATTCTTAATCCTATCATTCTATATATTAATATTTTATTATATTTATTATATTTATCATAAATCTATTTAATTTATATATAATTTTATAATGTGCAACAATGATATTTATATATATCTCTTTCTGCTCTGCTAATAATTCTATTAATTCTAAAGTTTATAAATCTTCTAGGAAATTTATAAAAAATATTGAGATTAATTTTTCTTTATATTGTATATAATAAAAATAATATATAAAATATATAAATTGCAATAAATTTATAAAAAAAAATATATTGAAAATAATATAATTAAAAAAAAGAAAAGAAATTTAAACTTACTCAATGATATATTTATGGTGCACACATGGATTATGATAAAGCCGGACTGCTTCTTAATAGTTATGGATTACATGTAGTAGAGAGTAAATTTGTAACGAGCGCTGATGATGCAATTTCTTTTGCTAATGAGGATGAAATTGTTTTAAAGGTAATAACACCTAAAGCCACACACAAGACAAAGAATGGGCTAATATATGCTAATTTATATGGAGAAGAAGCAATCAAAAAAGCTTATAATAGTTTAGTTAAGCGCGCCAAGCAGTTCAAACCTTTTGAAATTCTTGCACAGCCAATGATAAAAAATGGAGTGGAAATAATTATTGGAGGCAATACTGATAGGCAATTTGGAAAAATATTGATGGTCGGGCTTGGTGGCATATATGTTGAAGTATTTAAAGATGTATCTGCAAGAGTCTGTCCAATAAATATGTATGATGCAATTGCAATGATCAATGAACTAAAATCAAAAAATATAATTGCGCCAAATATTCACGAAGAAAAGCTTGTCAAGGAATTAATATTAAGAGTATCAAAGATGTTTGTTGAAAATGATATCAAGGAGTTTGATTTAAATCCTATAATACTGCATGACAAAACTTATGATATTGTTGATATAAGAATACTTTAATAAAATAATGGAGATAATATATCAAATGAAAAAATGCGGTGGGTATTAATGCACATTGAAAAAGAAAAGGAAAAAAATTTAAAATTTTATAATTTAAAGCCAATAATAAGTCCGAGACATATTGCAATAATAGGTGCATCAAACAATCCCAATAAAATTGGCAATGTAATCATTAAAAATTATCTAAGCGTTGGTTTTACTGGCAAGCTTTATCCTATAAATTTGACATCTGATAATATTATGAATATCAAAGCATATAAGAGTATTTTGGATGTAAAAGGTGAGATTGATCTTGCAGTGATTGCAATAAAGGCAGAAGGTGTCCCTGATGTGCTCGAGGAATGTGGAAAGGCGCACGTAAAAGGTGTTGTTGTGGTAAGCAGCGGATTTGCGGAGGTTGGAAACATAGAACTTCAGGACAAGCTCGTCAGCATTGCAAAAAAATATAATATGCCAATAATAGGGCCTAACTGCCTTGGCATTATGGATCCGCTTTCCAGAAATGATACTTTATTTTTACCAACCTTTAAAATTGAAAGGCCGAGCATTGGCGGCGTGAGCTTTTTGGTGCAGAGCGGTGCAATTGGTAGTACAATTCTTGACTTGATAAGCACAGAAGGTTTTGGCTTGGCTAAATTTATATCATACGGAAATGCAGCCGTAGTTGATGAAGTGGATTTGCTAAATTATCTCGCTGATGACAAGCAGACAAAGGTCATTGTACTTTATATTGAGGGAATTAATAGAGGAAAGGAATTTATTGAAGTTGCTAAAAGAGTATCAAAGAAAAAACCAGTTATAGTGCTAAAAGGCGGAGTCACTGATGCAGGGGCAACAGCTGCATTTTCTCATACTGCTTCATTAACTGGGAGCCATATTGCATATGAAGCTGCTTTTAAGCAGGTTGGCTTTATAATAGCACACGATTTCGATGACATGCTCGACTATGCCAAAATATTTGACACTCAAGCGCTTAGCACAGGTGACAGAATTGCAGTAATAACAAATGGTGGCGGGGCTGGAGTTCTAACCACAGATGCAATTTATTTAAATAATATGCAACTTGCAGAGCTTTCAAAAAAAGTAAAAGCAAAACTTAGAAAACAAATGCCGTCTATAGTGAATATAAGAATGCCATTAGATATAGGTGGGGATGCTGATGATAAAAGATATAAGGATGCGCTTGATGCAGTAACTAATGATCCAAACGTTGATTCAATTATTGTTATTACTTTGTTTCAAACACCAGGGGCCGATGAAAAAGTCGCAGATACAATTATAGAATATGGAACACAATATAAAAAACCTCTAATTGTAATAAGCATGGGTGGAAGTTACACGCAGGCACACAAAGCAATAATCGAAGAAGAAGGAGTTCCGGTATATGAATCTCCAACAGCTGCAGCTCGCTCTCTCAGCGCATTAATAAAATATGCAAGATATAAAAATGAATAATATTATAGTATTAATATTATAGCATCATAATAAAATTTAAAATTATTAAAATTATTTGACTTTATACATTCTTTCATTATTTTATTTTTATTATTATATTATTGTTATTATATTATATAATAATTGATGAGTTCATGATTAAAATAACAGATAAAACAAAAAAAATAATAGAAAGAGATAAAAAAGTATTCTTAACAACAACAAGAAGCCCATATCCTTTTATTGCGGATCATGGAGATGGAGATTTTGCATATGATGTTGAAGGCAATAAATTTCTAGATTTTACCAGTTTTATCAGCGTATATAATTTTGGAGTTGATTCACTTCCAGAATCAAGAGCTGAGGCAAAAGCACAAATAGATAAGCTTATGCATGCAGCATTCCTTGATTTTCATGCTGAACTTCCTGTTGAATTTGCAGAACTGTTGATAAAGCAGTTTCCGAAAGGATTTGGAAAGGTATTTTTATCAAATTCAGGAACTGAAGCGATTGAAGCGGCGTTGAAAATTGCAAACGTAATAACACACAAACCATATGTCATCGCATATTATAATGCATTTCACGGAAGAACAAAAGGCAGCTTGACACTCACAAACACAAAATTAGTACAGCGTGAATATTTTGGCCCATTCCAGAATGCTGTTCATGTGCCTTATCCTTATTGTTATAGGTGCCCATTCAAGCAAACTTATCCAGAATGTGGATTTACTTGTATTGATTATATTAAGGAATTTCCATTGAAGAAAGAAATTAGTCCAAAGGAAACCGCGGCTTTTTTTGTTGAACCAGTACAAGGCGAGGGTGGCTATATTGTGCCTCCAAAAGATTACTTTAAAGAATTAAAGAAGATGCTCGATGATAAAGGTATTCTCTTAATTTCTGATGAAGTGCAAGCTGGATATATGAGGACTGGAGAATTTCTTGCACTTGATAATTTTAAGGTTACTGCAGATATATATTCAATGGCAAAAGCAATAGGTGCTGGACTTCCATTAGGTGCAACAATAGTGAGCAAAAAATTAGGTGATATTCCTGCAGGGTCTCATGCAAATACTTTTGGTGGCAATCTTGTATCAGTTGCAGCAGGCTATGCACAATTAAAATATGTAAATTCAAACAAGGAAAAATTAAGGCAGAGCATAAAAATGAAAAGTGCATATGCATTAGAAAGACTTGGGCAGATGAAGGAAAGATTTGAATGCATTGGTGATATTAGAGGCCTTGGTTTAATGCTTGCAATTGAATTTGTAAAGAATAAACGCAGCAAAGAACCAGACAAAAAAATTAGAGATATGATTATTATGAAGTGTTTTAATAAAGGACTGCTTCTTCTCGGAGCAGGTGAATCTACTATAAGATTAATACCAAATTTAAACATAAGCAAAGATAACCTCGAAAAAGGCCTTAACATTATAGAGGAATCAATTGAAGAATTATTGTCAAAAAATAAAAAATAAAATTATTATATTTTGAAAAATATATTATTAAAAATAAAAAAACACACGGAATTTAGTTAAAATTATTTATAGATAAGTTTAAATATCTAAACATAATGAGTAATTATATATACAATATTATTAAAAATTTTAAAATTTCAACAGCAATAAATTATATATTAAAAATTAAAATAATTAATAAATAAAATATAAGATGATAAAAATGATTAATAAATTTTATATTTATTTTAATGGGCGATCAAAATGGTGAGTGGTAAAAATATTAAAAAAAACAGTACACATAAGAATTTGATTATTGTGGTTGGGACTCCAAGCGCAGGAAAGACCTCAATAATTAAGGTACTTGAGAGTAATCCAAATTATAAAACAGTTAATTTGGGAGACATAATGTATGAAATAGGTGTAAAGAAGGGATATATAAAGAATAGGGATGAAATAAGATACTTGGATCTTGAAAAAAGTGAAAGCCTTAGAACTGCCGCAATTGAAAAAATAAGTAAAATGGATGGTAATGTTATATTGGATACACATGCAAGCGTCGAGCAGCATGGAAGATTTATGCCAGGATTAGCATACTACATGTTTAAATACTTGAAGCATACAAAAGGATTCTTTTATATTGATGCTGAAACAGGTGAAATTTTAAGGAGAAGAAAAATGGATCAGACAAGATCAAGAGAGATAGAACCTGAATGGATTATTAATACACAGCGTGATATAAATGTTGCAATAATATCATATTATGCTACACATTTTAATGTTCCTATGTATGTTATAAATAATAAAAAAGGAAAACTTGAAGAATCAAGGAATGCTTTCAAAGAGCACGTAAAAAATGTAATCGGTGAAAAATAATGTTATTTCTTTTAATTGAATCAATGACTGCAGCAACAGCTTTTGCAGTATTTGGAGTTGCTTTGTTATATGTTGCGTTAGTGCTTGCGCTACAGAGAAAGCTTTATGATCCTCTCAAGCTCATGGAACACCAGGTCCATATAAAGCGCCTTACAAATGAAATGAAGGACATGATTAAAAGTAATCAAGATGTATCAGGCAAGCAGAAAGAGCTTTACGGGCATTTTAAGGAAAGCATGAAAGCGCAAGTGCTCCTATTTGCGGTTCTGCCGCTTTTCTTCATCTTTTATTATTTATTATTGCCTTATATGTTCAGCGGAGTAAGCAATCAAACAATAAATATAATAGTTCCATTAACCTATCAGGGCTTTTTTGTATTATGTGCATTTATACTTGGTCTTGCATTAGGATTAACAATAAGAAAATTTGATTCAAAAAGGCTTAAAAAAAGACAAACCGATAATGTTAGCAATGCCCAGGCCACTCAAAAATAATAAATAGTTTTCTCTTCTAATTTATTCTTTGTTATTTTTATTATCACATTTTTTATTTGTTTAATTTTTCATCTTCCATTACATTTATTAAATTAAGTATATAAAATATTTAGATTATATTTGTTAAAATATTATATAAGTGAGATTATGCCCAAACCAATGCACAGATCAACAAGCTTTAAAAAGGTACACAAAATTACTGCAAAGAAAAGAAATGTTGTACATTATAGAAGAGCAAAAAATTCAATGCCACATTGCGCTTTATGCAGGCAGGAACTTAATGGAATAAATGAACATGGAGGTAAATCAAGGAGGACAAACAACAGAATTTTCGGAGGTGTGTTATGTGCTAAATGTACTTCTGAAATTATAAAATTAGGAAGTAGAGTAGAGCATGGAGAGATAGATTTAAGTAATATTGGAATTAAGGAACGTGCCTTTGTACTTCAATTAGTCGCTCATTAACAATATTGTCCTTCAGCAGATGAATTTTATTTTTTATTTATTTTTGTTTCAAGGTGTGTCAAATTGAAAATTTGTATAACAGGTTTGACTGCAAGTGGCAAGACAACTTTGGGCAATGCATTAGAAAAGAAACTCAATATCAAACATATAAAATCTACTTATAAAAGCAATGTCTCAAACAACGAAGAACTCATAAAATTCTTAAGAAATATAAGTGCGAACTATGTAAAAAAGTTTGATAAAGATATAATAAGGCAGTCACAAGGCATTGATTGTATTGTATCAACATGGCATGGCCCCTGGATTATAAAAGATGCAACATTGCGAGTTTGGATTGATGTAAGCGAGGAAGAGCGCATAAGAAGATGGGCAAAAGCCCATAATATAGGCATAGATAAAGCATCAAAAGTAGTAAAACTTAAAGACATGCTTACAAAGAGGCAGTTCAAGCTTGCATATAAAAAAGAAAGAGATATGGGTGTATTTGATTTAAGATTAAATTTTGAAAAAATAACACTCCAGGAAGCAGTAAATATAATATCAATGATTGCTTTATCAAGGACAAAATCTTATCATAAATAATTATATATTTTATGCTTATTTTATTTTCATATAATTTAATTCAATATTTTTTATTACCAAAAGTTAGAAAAAAAAAGAAATAAAAATAAAAAAAACGTAATCTTTAAATATCAAAAAATATAATATATAATATATAATGTATAGTGACAAAAGGTAATATTATGGTAGAGGCACAAAAGGATGTAAAGAATAATAATAATACTGTTGATATAATTAAAAAATTAAAAGAAATAGAAAATAAAATTTATTCAAATGTGATAAAAGGAGAAGCAGTAAAATATGATGATTATGAAAATTTGAGAACATATTTAAAAAAATTAGAGGAGTTAGTATCTACAAAAACAGAATACGCTCATAATTTTATTTATAATTATTTTAAATTAGATAAAATTCCAGGAATAGTAATAATACCTCCATCAATAAGTGGTGCTTATAAAAATTTAAATTTGACTTTTTCAACAAATGAAACACAAGAAGTTTTAAGAGGTAAAAAAGAAAATTATCTGATAGAAGATGCATACAGAACAAAAATATTGAAAATGATTTATAATTTGAATAGTTCTCAACAAAGTTTATTGAATACAATATTAAATGAACAAGGAATAATACCAAGCTATGTTCAAATTCCAAAGTCAAAATATTTAAAAGAATATAATACAGTAGAAAAACACTATGGATATGATGTTAAAAATTTCATAATGCTTTTAAATGAATTTAATGGAAATTTGAATAAAAAAATACTTGAAAAAGAAAAAGAAACTTAAATTATTGTTTTTTTAATAAAAGACAATAAATATATAGTTAATGATATAAAAATAATAATCAATAATAAGTGATTAATATGTTGCTGCAACCAGGAAGAATATGTATAAAGAGATTAGGAAGAGATGCAGGAAGCAAAGCTGTTATAATGACTGTTGAAAAAGATGGTTTTGTAAAAATAATAACAACTGAAAGACAGAAGGAGAGAAGATGTAATCCTGCACACCTTGAAATGCTTAATGAAATAATTAATGTTAATAATAAAGAGGAAATAACAAAAACATTGGGCATACAACCAAAGAAAGATCAAAAAACTGAAAAGAAAAAGTAATTGATAAATTAATATAATGTTTTATTTCTTTTTTTCATTTAAACTTTTCATTTTTATTAATATTATATAATGCAAAAAGAATACTATAAAATATGTTCAATCAAAAAAGGATGAATTAATGGATGAAGCAAAACCTTGCCCATTATGCAACTTACATAAAGAAGGAGAGCGCATCTATTACGAAGATGACAAAGTAATTATAGTTGATGCAAATAATAAAAAAGGCCATAGAGAAAGGATACTTGTTGTTTGGAAAAAACATGTTGCAAAAATAAGTGATGAGGAAGAAGCTTATACAATTGAAAAATTAAAGGCAGTTGCAAAAAAAGTATTTGAATATACAACCAAATATGAAGTATTTGTTGACAAATATAGCACAATAATGGAGCATTGGCATAGGCCTGCTTCTGATATTGATCCAAATTCTGAAGATTATAAACAAATTTTAGATACACCACGAGAATGCTATTTAATAAACGGAACTCTTTTAGAAAAATATATCTAAAAATAAAAATAATATTAATAAAAAATAAAATATCAATGCTTGTTTATTGCTACAAGTTTTATATTGAATATTAGAGTTTTGCCCGCAAGTGGTGGATTAAAATTTACTGTTGCAATTGTATTGTTTAAACCTACTACAATTCCTTTAATCCCTGTTTGTGTTGATACAATCATTCCAACTTTGAGTGAGCTAACTGCATTGCTGCCAAATGCATTTAGAGGTATATCCTGAATAAGACTTTGATTTACATATCCATAAGCTTCACTTGGCGGCAATGTAATTGTTTTGTTTTGACCAATTTTCATTCCTATTACAGCATCAGAAAATCCAGGTATAAGCTGATTGCTTCCTGCAGTAAAATTAAGAATGGTACCACCAACATTTGTGTTGAATACAGTGCCATTAGGAAATGTGCCAGTGTAATAAACGCTAACATTTTCTCCTGCAGCTACTGTCTGAGAATTGTTGTTCAGCATAATAGCTAGGCTAACTATTATAATTGCTATTACAATACCTGCAATCAATTTAATATTTTTATTTTTAGCTTTTGCGCTCGTTGCATTTGTTTTATTTTCTTCCATAAAATTACCACTTGAGATTAATACAATTTTTATTGAATTTTTTATATAATCAATTAACAAATATAAAAAGCATAAATATAAATAATCAATTTTTATCACAATAATTAGGATGTTGACTTTTTAACGGATTTATTTTTGAACAAATAAATTAACTTACAAAATGTTTAGCAGAAAACCCTTATCCTTTAGATAAGGGATGAATGCAAATTTTAGATGCATTATATTTTATTTGAATAAATTCTGTTTTCGTTATTTATCTAACACGAAAGCAAAACTGCACAAGATATTTAAAGCTTTCCAGTGAGATTATTGCGGTGATATGAATGAATGGAGAAGAAGATAATTAGATTTATTAAGATGTATATTAACTAAGTTTATTTATTATTTGTTGCTTCTTTCGTTGTTGGGGGTATGATTTCAGGAAGTATAACTTGTACCTGTTGGGTTGCAGCAGTTTCTGATTCTGGTTTGAATTTATATTCTTCTACTAATACTTTATATTCCGGTGCATAAATATTGTCAAAATTTCTATTTATTATTGATCCAATAACAACATTTGTGATTAAAACAGAATTAACTTCAATGCTCTTGAAGTATTTGAGTATCTGTTCATATGTTTGATAATCATCCTCATTTAGAATAGGTGCGATGTATATTTCACCTACAGGGGTGCCTATATCCACAACAAGAATGTCAAATCTTTTTTTCGTTATTTATCTAACACAAAAGCAAAACTGCACAAGATATTTAAAGCTTTCCAGTGAGATTATTGCGGTGATATGAATGAATGGAGGAGAAGACAATTAGATTTATTAAGATATGTATTAACTAAGTTTATTTATTATTTATTGCTTCTTTCGTTGTTGGGGGTATGATTTCAGGAAGTATAACTTGTACCTGTTGGGTTGCAGCAGTTTCTGATTCTGGTTTGAATTTATATTCTTCTACTAATACTTTATATTCCGGTGCATAAATATTGTCAAAATTTCTATTTATTATTGATCCAATAACAACATTTGTGATTAAAACAGAATTAACTTCAATGCTCTTGAAGTATTTGAGTATCTGTTCATATGTTTGATAATCATCCTCATTTAGAATAGGTGCGATGTATATTTCACCTACAGGGGTGCCTATATCCACAACAAGAGAATATTTATTAATCCAAGGATATTTATAATCTAATTCCTCTTTTATTAATCCTTCTCTGTCATGTTTATTGTAATTTTCTCTATTTATAATTTTTATAAAATACATTACATAATATCTTAATGGCAGATTATCCATGCTTATTGTCATTCTATCAATAATACCTCTTTCTTTAAGTTTTCCAAAAACATAACTTGATGCCGCCGGACTACTCAATCCATTTTTCAAAGCAAGATCTTTAAACTGCATATTGCCATCTACCGTAAGATCTCTAAGAATCTTAAATTCTGATTCAGTAAGCTGCCAAGATAATTTTCTTGGTTGTTCCTGTGTTCTATGCCATACTCTTTCCTTTAATAAATCAAAGAAAGGTTCTCTTATTTTAACACCACCATAAACTTGGCTTACTGAAGTAACAGTCCATACTGCTTCATATTTCTGAAGTTTATTATTTTGCCATTTATATATAAAATTCATAACCGACTTATCATTTTCTAGATATAAATAAATCATTAGGTCATATTTATTAGAGAGTGTTGCAACAAGAAGTATTCTTTGATCGTTTTCAAATGTTTCTTTAATTTCCTTTAGTGTTGGTTTTGCATCTAAGAATCTAATAAATATTATGTATCTTAAAAACCCTAATTTTTTAAGATTAATTTCTGCAAAAGAGCTTAAACCAAATCTATCATTAAGTCTATCAATCATTCTTATTACAGTACTTGGCTTGCTATTAATTTTATTTGCGAGTTCTGATTTCGGTATTCTTGCATCCATACTTAAATTCTTTAGTAAAATTATCTCTTTCTTTGTAAATGAATTTAAGAATTCAAATCTTTTCATTGCCTCTGTTGAATTAATATAATTATTATTTTTTCTTCTTTTTGCTGGTGTAAATTCACCTTTAATATCTATATTTCCTATATACATCATTTTTATAACATTTTTCTTGTCGGTAACAGGATTCACCCATAATGTATATTCATATACATAATATTTATCTTTAACATGAGAAAAAGTTAATTTAGCATTAAACCTCTTTTTTAATTCGTTGAGTCTTTCTTGTACTTTAGAAGGAAGTGAATTATATTTATTTTGTTTTAAATTAGAATTATTCCGCTTTTCTGTAATCATAATATTATATTAAAAGATTAAATATTTAAATATTAATTTTTATTCTTATTTAGTACTCTTTTGATATTAATTAAATAAATGAGTATATTATATAGTTTCTTATATGTTTAAGAATAATTTTTATTACTATTGATATTACAATTAAGGTATGGGTATATATAAAACAAACTTCATAATATATGATGTAGGGGATTAACAATGAATCCCTTGCACCACCCACAATCTCTCACCACCCACACATCATATTTGTGGTGAGATTATGACAAAACCAAAATTTGAAATAAGAAAATTGGATGAGAAAAGATCTGTAATAGAGAAAAGGCTCAAAATTGTCGGAAAGGACAAAAGCGGAAAAACA
>JAJZYD010000039.1 GCA_021806095.1 Microcaldota archaeon | reverse complement strand
AATAAACAGACTAAATTTACTGCTATCGTAAACAGTATGCATATTTATTGTAGATATTATTTCTTGAATAAACAAAGAATTACTTTTATTATATACTATACTTCTACTATTTATAAAAAAATTTAATGTTATAAGTAATGATGAGATTGTTACAATTAAGTATATCATAAATTCAAATGATATTTGGGCATTTATTTTCAATTAATCACCTAATCTCAACAAGGAAGTCTGCGCCTTAAGGGTGGGTAGTTTATTTAACAGTAAGGTTAGTTAATTCATTTGAAAGCTCTGATGTTATGCTTTGATTACTACTGTTCCCGGCAAATGAATGCATTGCTACCCCTTTCAATTGCATAACCATTGCTAAAGCTATTACAATTATAATGCTAACTGCAGATAGCACCATAATATATTCTATTGATCCTTGGCCTTTTCTATACTTGTTATTTTTTACAAGATAGACCACATTTTTCATTAGTTCATACCATAATGGTTTCATCATATGCTCACCAAATATTACTTACAAAAGTTTTTGAAATTATAAATATAAGAAAACTTATTGAGGATAAAAGAAGGGCTTCTTTAATATTAACTTCTTTATCCAAGTTTAAGGAATTTATATAATTTATTATGAAAATATATACAACAAAAATTAGCGAAATTTCCATGATGCTTTGAGCTGAATTATTTAAAAATGATGAAAAATTTATTATATTAATGCTGATGCCGGCAAAAATTGGTAAAAATATTATGTTACTTAATTTATTTATAGAATAAGTATTTTTTAAGATTCCATATGTTTTAAGCATTTGTTGTCTTTTTCTTTCTAAACTTTCTTTTATATTTTGCAGATTATATAAAATATCTTTTCCACTATTTAAACCGGCTATTATAGAATTGATAGTTACATTTAGTTCTAATAATTTATAATTCGAAATATTGAATTCGCTTGCTTTATTAACACCAAGTTTATATTTTTGTAATATGTTATTTAGTTGATCAGAGAAAAAAAACTTTCCTTTAGCGGCATTGGTCAATGAATTTAATAAATTTTTATTATGCTCATATTCCTTTATTAAAATATTAAGGAAGGCTATCAAGTCATTTATATTATTGATATGTGAGGGCTTTTTATTTTGGTGCTTCTTGTATAAATAAACACTACCACAAAGAACGATTATTATTGTTGCAACACCCAAATAATTCATAAATAACAAAATAATTGCCATAATTAACGCAGAAATATATAACATATCTGCAATTTTGTAATTTTTTATTTTACAATCATCAAATTTAGTTATTTTCAATTTTATTTTGTCAAGTATTTCATTCATTAATATCATCTATAATTATTAGTATAGGAATTAAAATTGCAGGAATAATTATCAGCATAAAAAAAGAAAATGGCAACATTATTATGTTAAAATTTGAGAATATTGCATAGCTTATTACGCTAAATATAGCTAAAGATGGCAACACAGTTTCAAAAACCGTACTGAGTATTAGATATTTGTTTAATGAAGCTTGCTTTTCTTCTTTATAAATGGCAAGTTCATATTTTATATTTTTAAAATTATTTTCGATGCTACTAAAATCATTATTTATTATTGCTTCATTAATTAATTTTTCAATTAAATATAATCCTTGATCAATTTTAGATGGCAGTTTGCCTAATTTTTGTTTATATCTAAATTTTTTAAGTAAATTATACAAATTACTTTTTTTATTTAACCTGTTTAATATATCATCGATATTTGCACTTAGCGCATTGCCATTTTTTGAATTAATATATAGCATTTCCAATATAGTCGCAAGTTCATTTAATTCATTTATTTTATCTCTTTTTGCATCTAATTTTTTTATAACGCTAATAACAATCCAATAAACTAGAATTATAAGAGGTATAAAATAAAGCGCTAAATAATTAAAAAGTATAATCAATATTATTATATCTAGTAGAAAGGGAAATAATATTGTTAAATAGTTATTATTTATCATTAAACCACTTATATTCATCAAAATACTCCTCAATAGAATTTTTAGCAAATTTGTTGCTATTTATTAAACTTAAGAATCTGGCGCGCTTGCCAAATTCTATTAAGGTATTGTTTATATTAAGAAAATTTGATTTTGAATAATTTGAAATTATTTTTGATGTAATTAGGGATTCATTTATAAACATACCATTTTTTACAATATGGTTAATTTTAAGATCTTTATTTTCTTGAGAATCATCCAATTCAAATTCATTTCTGCAGTGCCATTTATATTCAGCTATATCATCGATGTAACGCTCTCCTTGTGCATTTTGCCTTAAAAAGACTGATGCATCAAGCATGTTGATTGTATATGGTTCAACAAGCATTGGAGCTGATTGCAATCGATTTATTAATGAAATTCCATTTGAATTAGCATGCATTGTTGTCATAAAAGGAATTCCAAAATTTGAACCTGAAAAAATTTCTTTTGTCTCGCTACCTCTAATTTCACCAACTATTAATCGATCTGGCCTTAAATGCAAAGCATTAATGACTTGATCAATAGTTTTTATATTGCCTTTTTTTGTTGAACTCTGTAATGAAACAATGTTGACAAAATTAGAATGCATTTTTAACTCATTAACATCCTCTTCAATTGTGACAATTTTCTGAAATTTTGGCATTAGCGGATAAAGAGCGCGCAGAAAAGTTGTCTTTCCAGCAGCAGGTGCACCCGCAATTATGATGTTTTGTCTTGTTTCAATTGCCATCCATAAATAAGCAAAAATTTTAGTTAATAGTGGCTTTTGCTGTATTAGTTTTTTAATATTATATGCATTACCACTATTTAATCTTATTGATGCTATACCACCATTTATTGAGTATGGAGCAAGTTGTGCATGTATTCTAGAGCCGTCATTAAGCTGAGCATCAATTATTGGATTGTTATAATCAAGTTCTTTATTTGTATTTTCTATAAGTCGATTAATAGTAAATCTAAAGGATTCTTCATTGGTAAACCTGAGATTTGTTATGCAGCGTCCATATACAGAATGATAAATGATAATGTTTGAAGTTGGTTGATTTATTTCTATTTCTTCGATGTTATTTGAATCTTCAAAAAGTATGCTTATTGGACCATAACCAACAATATCGTGCGCTACCATATATGCAATAACTTCCTTATTCTCGTTTGTTTGAAATGTATTTAATAATTTTAAGCATAAAGCATATATTTCATAGACAAAGGATGGTGTTTTTATAATATCTTTATCACGAGCAATAATATTTTCTATAACCTCCTTTTTTATTTTTTTAGCAATATCCATGTCTTTATTGGTTAAATTAATTGCAAATATTGAATAGATTATTTTATCTTTGTTTTTGCCTAAAACTCTATATTTTTTTAAATCTGAATAAATAACCTTATCAGGATATAAATTATCTATAGAAAATGTAATTTCATACCCCAAATCATTAGACAAATACTCGTCATTTTTATTTTGATTAAATATATCAGAATTATAAAGTTGCGACTTATTATAATTATTTTTATTGCCTTTTAAATTTGAAAATATATTTAATTGTTTTAAATTTAAAGAAACCATAAACTCCAACCAATTTATTAATTTATTTACTTTAATATATATATTTATAGTTTAGTAAAGTTTATATACTTTTTGTATAAACACAATTATAAAAATAGCTTTTTATAAACTAAAAATAATATTTATAAATGTTAGTATTATATTATTTATAACAAAGTTGATTATCATGATAGAAAAGGAAAGAGATGAAATATGGATACTTAGAAAGATACTTAGCAAACCTAATTATGCAGTAATATTATTGTTGCTTCAGAAGTCTCCAAGGACAACAAGAGAACTTTATGCTACCCTAGAGAAAAAATTCACCAGAAAAACATTGATAATAGCATTAAGGGAATTATCAATAGAATATAACATAATATTACCTACACATGTAAGGACAATTAAAGGATATGGCTTTGGGTATAAACTAAACCCTAAGGTAAAATCATTAGTAACTAGCATTAATAAATATGAAAAACTTTTAGAGAACCTTAGAACTGTATAATAATCTCAAGGTGAATTATCTCTTATTTTATTTTTTTTATTTATTTTTATTATTTATTCATTGTATCTTATCCTTTTCTGCTGATTATACATCTCAATTATTTCTTTAGTAGTTGTTGCTTCCTCTACACTTTTATCACTTCTTATTGCATTCTCTTCACCAACCAACCTTGGAAATCTTAAGGCATAACCAACTTCACTTCCATCCAATTGCTTTTCTCTTCCACATGTATGTGTTGGAGATTTTGTTATTTCATCTGCTCTTACTGTTATAACATATTTTGGATAAACCCAAAAATCCGGTACTATTACAGAATCAACTCTCGGAAATTTTTTGTTTATTTTTGTTTTTTCCAATGCGTTCTTAAGCTCAACCATCTGGAGTTCTGTAAATCCACTACCAATTCTTGATATAGTTTCAAACATGTCCCTTTTTTCATTATATACAGCACATAACAACCCGCCAAACTCAAATTTACTTCTTATTCCTCTTCCAAGATAATATCCAATAATAACTAAATCAATAGTGTCAGAGAGCTCTCCCTTATAGCTTCTTTTCATTT
>JAJZYD010000012.1 GCA_021806095.1 Microcaldota archaeon | reverse complement strand
TCTTGTCAAGACCTCCGGAGCCTCCAGCAGAGGTGCTTCTGAGTGATCCACTTCGTTCACTTTTTGTTGGTGTAACTAAAATCCTTCATGTACCTTTCTCATGGTCTTTCTTTAATCTTACAAACCCTCATATTGCAATTGTTGGAATAACAGGATCAGGAAAAAGTTATTTTGTCAAAACACTTTTGATAAGAGCCAGCTATGTAATGAATGCAAATGCAATAATAATTGATTGGGCAGGTGAATATAAATCATGGGTAAGGCAGAGCAAAGGTGTTATTATCGCTCTTGGTAAAGGGGATTATATTAATTTGCTTGATTTATCTGGGATGAAGCCTCTTGATAGAGTAAAACAGATAATGAATTCACTTGATATACTTACTGATATATCAATGTTTCCAGAGCAGAAGAGGCTCACTGAAGAGGTAATAGAGCAAAGTTATGTTAATATGGGCTTTGTTATATCAGAAAGGCCACCTGAAGGAAAGGATACTCCTACACTTAAAGATGCCATTGCGCTCCTTGAAGAGAAGCTCACAGAGGGCACATATGAATATCCTGCCGAGCTGGAGAATGCTATATACAGGCTCAGGCAGTTTGCAAGAGAGGGTGAGGATTATTTTGCAAAAAAGAGTACAATTGATTTAGGAAAGCTCGCAGAATCTGGGCTTGTTGATATTGATTTATCTGGTTTGCCTGATGAGAGATTTAGGGCGCTTGCCGCTTTATTCATATTGCAAACATTAAAAGAAAAAATGCGGGCTGAAGGATTCAGCGAAACACAGGGCGTCAAAGCATTTGTAGTGCTTGATGAAGCATGGAAGATTGCGAGTGATGAAAGAAGTGATGCAATAACAATAGTTAGAGAAGGAAGAAAATACCAATTTGCGCTTATTGTTGCATCACAAAATCCAACAGATATCAATGAACAAATATTTTCAAATGTTGGAACTACCTTTATACTTAAAACAAAATTAGAAAAATATTTAAACTTTCTACAGAATTCATTGCACTTTTCTGATTTTGTAAGATCAGAAACAATTAAATTTGGTGTTGGTCAGGCAACTGTCGATATGTCATTCAAAATTGCATTGCAGTTTCCTCAAACATTCGTACTTGACAAAATATATGGGGAAGAACCCCTTTATGTATATCTAATTGATTTCTCTGATGTATTAACACAGAGTGAACTTTCCTCAGGGATAGTATCGCGCGATTATCAATTTGAAAAGGAGGAACTTAAAAGTAAGCTTATTGAATTTGATATGTCTAATGAGGCTATAGATATGCTTTTAAGCAAGATGGAAAGCAATAAAAGAAGTATTGATATATTAACATTTGTAAAAGATATAAGTGAGAGTGAAGTGTCAACAAGTAATATTGTTGAATTTCTTAAAAGTATAGGTTTTGATGATATAATAATAAGCAGAATAATGTCACGTGTTGGTGTATAAATGGACAACGGCAAAGATAAGAATGCTAAAATAAAAGCAGCACAAGAAACATTTGTTATTACAAGAACAGATTTAAGAAGGCTCTTTACAGCACTTGGCATACCAGAAACAAGAATTGCAGCAATATTTGCAGGAATGGAAAAAACACATAGACACACAAATGCAATAACATTTGCAACTATATTAGATCGTGAGGGAAATCTCGAACGTGATCAAATATCAAATGTGTTAAGAAGAATTGGTATTGATGATGTTGTAATAAGAAAAATACTTAATGGAATGGATGTTCAAAAGATACTTACCGAATCTGGTAAATTGTTTGATGCAACAGTATTATTTTAATTTTATAATTATAAAATATTTGTGTATAAAAATCTCACATTATTCATGATGATTTGGAAGATATTACAAAAAAACCAAATAACATAAAAAATTTATAATAAATATAATAAACATAATAAATATAGGTAATTAGATGAATAAAAAAAATGTAAATGCTAAATCTGTAATCAATAAAAACGATAAAATAAATATAAAATATAATAATAAAATTAATAGAATGCCAAGATGTATAATTTGCGGAAAGGAAAAAGAAGGCCTTGAGGTTAAAGAGGACTTTGTTATTTATGCAATAAGATGGTTTAAGAGAAATATAACAAAGAATGAAAAACACTACAAATTAATTGTATGTAAAGAATGTTATCCTAAATATTATACAGCAAGAGAAAAATATGAAAAGAGGAGAGCACTTTATCTTGTGTTAGGAATTATATTTGCACTTTTACTTGTTTTAATAGGTCAAAATAAGATTATTGCGGTTCTTTATGGTATTATAATTATTATTTTTGTTTATTTACTATCATTATTTACCTATATGCCTGCAGTTAAGATTCCAGAAAAGCTCAAAAAACATATTGATACAAAATCAAAAAGTACATAATAAAATTTATATTATTATGAAATCTATAAAATTACAATAAATAAATTAATATTATATAATATTATAAATGTTGTGTGACAATTGTATGTTGAAATATGTTAATTTATAATAAATATGATATTAATGTAAAGTGATGAATGTGGAAAATGCTCAAGTGCAAAAAAATCCAATGGAACCGATTGTTGAAACAATAAGTTTAAAAGGTTTGCTTAAAGGTAGCTTTAGTGAAATGGAGGCTAGGTTATTAAGCTTACAAATGTATGATACAAAATCAGATAATGATAGCTTAATAATTGCAAGAGTAGAAAGTAGAAACATTCAAAAAATGCCATTCCTGTTTATGCTTTTCGTATTTAAAAAAGACAATGTGGATATAAATTATTCTTATGGGCCAGATATAAGCCCAAAACTTAGACGGCTTTCTGTATTTAGGCACTTTATCGCAATAATGTCATTAGTTTCTGATATATATAATGTTGACAATATTGAATTATTTCAGCATCTTGATTCAATTATAGATGATGTACTTACTGGACTTTCACAAGATTATGGAACTTTATATAATAATTATGATTCTCTATTTGGAAAATATAGAGAGTTAAAGCGTCTCAATATAGAGCTTGCAAATTCAAATAAAAATCTTTCAGTACAAGCATCAATACTCACTAATGAAAATGAAGAATTAAAAAATAAATTAAAAGCACTTGAAACATATTCAGATGAATCGCTTATGTCAATGATAGAAGATTGGGTTGATGCACACGGTGGAATAATAGATATTAATGAATTTGCAAATAATTATAAACTTGCACCGCCAAGAATAGAGCAAATGCTTAATAAAATGGTAACTTTAGGCTATATAGAGATTAAAGGATAATAATAAAATAATTATAAAAATTATAAAAAGGATTGGTAATTAATCAGGATAGGTAAATATGCTTTATAGAATAAGAATAAATAATAAGATAAGAAATATTAAGGTTGTGCATATTTTAAAGAGAGTTGAAGGAAATCCAAATCTACTAACAAAATTATTCATAAGAATTTTTGTTGGAAAAAAGAAAGAATATTAATTAATGATTAATATTTTGTTATTTATATATTAATGTTAATATAAAATTCATAAGGTAAATATTATTATTTGCTGTATTGGGAATATTTATGTTTGTTATTCAAAAAGATAAAAATAAAATCAAAAAACCAAAGAAGGGATTTACTCCGCAAAAATTTGCAAAAATAATAATTATTATATTTATTATAGCGGGAATTTTTATTTTTGGGTTTACTTATTATTTTGCCAACATGCTAAAAAGTGCAGGTATTGTTCCTCCTATTCAATTGCCAAAATATGTATCATTCAATGCTAGCTTAAAAAGTCAAGATATTCTCTTCAACAATAAAGCTCTTTATATTGTTCCTTATGCTTTGTTTAATTATTCTGCATCTAATATTACTTCAGTTAATATAACCGCAAGGCTCCTTGATTCAAAGCCCCCAAATCATATATATATTCTAAATTGGAGTGGTGAATGTGTTGATTGCGGATATAACAATAATTTTGTTGAAAATTTAAGCTTCCAATTATTTGCAATGCATATAATAAATTCAACAAATCCTATACACATTATATCTGAAAGTAATTTAGGTTCATTGAATAGTAGTGATTATTTATTTATAATAAATGGGAGAATGCCTCAATATCTTTTCAATAATACTCCTAGTGGTGTATCTCTTATACAACAGATTCTTGATAATGGTGTAACTGTAATATATATTGGTGGCAATTTTTCAAGAACTTTAACTTCACAATCTGTTGTTGTTCCTGCTGTTAATATACCCTCTTTCCTTGCAACTAATACCAGTAGTTTAATAAATAAAATAATTTATAATAATATAACATATAATCAAAATCTATCATTCAAGCTTTCTTCAGGAAAGCTATTAAACGACATGAGCTACGAACCTGTAGGCAATGGTTATATATTTTTGTTTCCAAACTATTTAAGTTCGTTTCCTAATATGAATATTGCAGCAAACTTCTTTGGATCATTTATGTTTAACGATAGTTGGATACCATCAATCTCTTCAGGTGCAAGGAGTGTTTTAATAAATTATTCATCAAAGGAGCAGGGCAATATAGGTTTGTTATTTAATTTCACTACTCTTTTTTTTAATAAACCAACCATGACAATGCTTAATTCAAGCTATATTGATGTAATTATGGATGCGCATAGCATCGGTGGATTAATATATATTCATCATTATTTGTTTAAACCATATTTTAGTGTTAATGGTACTTTAGATATGCCATCAGATACCTCGCCAGGGGTTCCAGTGCCAACTCAGGCAACAATTTTCATAAATCATTCAACTTTTGTTGAACCTCATATCGATATATACTCGCTTAATATGACATATATATCTTCAGCTCCTCCAATATTTGCTAAAAATCTTTCAAGTACATTTTCATTTTTTGAAAATTTTACTCCCACAGTCAGCAAAGGATTTTATATAGTACAATTAAATGGTTATTCAGGTCAACATTATGCTTCTGGATTAATAAGTGTGCCGCCCCTTGATATAAGTTTGATTATTGGAAATTATACCCAAGGCAGATTTTTATTTGTTGCTTTTGCTGGAGGTAAACCAGTATCAAATGTAACTGCGAGAGTAATGTTGAATAACAATTATTCTGAGAATGTTATTATAAGAAATGGCTCATTTATATATACATTACCATCTGGCACATCAGTGCAGCAGGGCTACGAAATATTTACAGTGTATGCCTTAAGTCAAGTTGCTATGTTTAGCTCATATTATAAGCCAGCATTTGTAGCAATCAATCAACAATATATTGAATTTATTATTGCTTTAATCATAGTAATACTTGAAATTACACTTGTCAAAACTCCATTCAAAGATGAATTTTATATAGATGTGTCAAACCTTCCAGAACCTGTAAAGACACCAATAAAGATAAGGGAAAATGAACTGCTTAATGTGTTTAATGCTTTAAATAATTATTATCATTGGAGATATATGCCTCTTTCAAAAATGGAATTTAAGAACGCAATTGCAACTAATATAAGAATCAACTCTATACCTGTAAATTTGACATACGAAAATGTTGAACTGATACTTAATAGTTTAGTTACTAAAGGTGATGTTGTTACTATAGATGAACTTTATGCTCCATCATCTTGGATAGAACAAAGCAAACATGACATAGAGTATCTTGCAGCATTTAAGAAAATGAGAACATATTTAATATCTCATGGTCATATATTTACTGATTTAGATAAAAGTGATGTTACAGATATTATTACAACATTACATAATGAGAAAGCCTACTTAATAATTTATTCTAAAACGAGCAAATTTATTTCAAAATTGCCTGTACAAGAAAACATTAAAACATATCTAGTATTTTTAAATGATGACAAACTTGAAGAATTTAAGAGGAATCTTTATTCTTCTATATCAAATGAATTTGAAATGTTAAGAATGTATATTGCAACAAAGAATATTATATTAATAAGTGCAGATAATCCTGAAGGTATTCTTTCTTGATAATATTATTAGTATTAATTTTAAATTAATCTTTGATTTCATCTTTTTTTATTCTTCCTGTTCTATTGTCATTTTTCTCATTTTTCTGATTTAGCAAATCATTCTCTTTTTCATATTGTTCCTTCTTTTGTAATGCTTTTGGATAATGTTGTGCAACGAGTTTTTCAAGTTCTTTAAAGATTCTATCTTGGTTTTCATCAGTCATTTCAGCTAGATTTATTGAAAGCTGTTTTGCATATCTCATAATTGTTTTATATCTTCCAGCTTCAAAAGATATTTTTTCTCTCCCTCTTATAAAATTTTGGACACCTCTAGCAGCTTCCATAATAGCAAGTTTTATTTCCTCAATTATCTCATCCTCTTTTGATACTGCTTCTTTGCCAACTCCAGAATAAGGTATATAAACAGATGAAATATTAACAAATATGCTGATTGGTTGATTTTCTATATCAATATTATATCGCTTCCAATCAATAGTTTTTGAAGCTTCTGTAATTGCACAATTGCCACCATCAAAAAGCAGCGGTACTCTATTTGCAAATCGTAATATATTTCCAGAAACTTCCTCTTCTGTTTGATGGCCTGCTTTACCTCCATATGCAACAGCCGCTTCAACTATAAAAGGAATGCCACCTCTAAATACCTTTGGTTTTCTCTCAACAACATTCATAAAGTCAGGATTAAATATATTTTTTAAAGCAATCTTTATCCTTTCGCTTCCTATTGGTATTATTGATGCTGCATCTGGAGCAATCCATTTTATTTTTTTAATTGCCTTTATAATTTCTTCTGCATCACTCCATGTCATTTCTTTTGGCGATTTGTCTAAATTCACATCCTTAGCAAGTTCCTTTATTTCATTTACTTTTGTTTGCGTTATTCTTGTAAATGTTTCAATCATAAAAGAAGTTATTTTTCTACTATTAGAATAATGTGCAAATTCCAATAAATCATTTGTCGAAAGACCAAGTGGGTGTGGCTGAATCTGTTTAGGCCTTTGCGGCATTTGATCTATGGCTCTTACAAAAAGATTTGATTTACCATCGGGGTCTATAAAATTTATCTGACAGTGTGGATTAGCTAATGCGGTTCTCTTTAAATATTCAAATACACCATGTTCACTATTTTCATATTTGACATCTGCAAATTCTCCCTCTACTATTAATCCTCTAAAATTTTCTTCATGTTCTTCTAAATTATTAACTACAGGTGTATTTTTCAAAGTGTTTATCAAAATATTACAAGTATAAGTTTTGCCATTACCTGTTGAAGATTTTACATATATTGGTTTTCCTGTTGTAATTTGTGAGAAAAGCAGACATCCAGCTGCACCTATACCTTGTTGACCTCTTTGTTGTATATACCTATGAAATTTTGTTCCAGAAAGTATTGTTGCAAGTGCTTTACCAACATAATTTTTAGGGATTCCAGAACCATTATCTGCAACCATTATTTTATATTTATTCTCACCAATCTGTGTAACTTTTACTTCAATGTTTGGTAATATTCCTGCTTCTTCACATGCATCAAGAGAATTTGTAACATATTCATGGACTATTGTTACAAGTGAACGTACAAGTCCAGAATATCCCAACATTTGCCTATTCTTCTTGAAGAATTCTGCAATAGAATGCTCTTTAAATTCTCTAAACATTTCATCTGCAATAGTTTCAACCATATAATAACCAACTAATAAAATTATTTCATTATACTATTCAATTTTTCTTGAATGTTATTTTTTCTATGTGTAGCTTCCATATGTTTATAAGCAGTTTTATGGTTTTTTCCCTTTATTATTAAATTAACTGCGGTTTCAGCTTCATGTATGCCATTCTCTGTACCTATGAAAGCAACTGTATCACCATAAATGCTTATTTTTACACCACTTACACTTTCTATATAAAGCTTTGTTTTACCATTTTTTCCTATTATCCTTGCTTTTATTCTATATATTTGTTTTTTCTTTTTAAATATGCTTCCCAAATCAATAATTGAGAAAAATTCACCATCCTCAATAAGCTTTCTAGCAGTAGCAAGGTCAAATCCTCTTCCAAAAGCAAATATAACATCCTTTAAAATATATTCATTAAATGCATTATCAGCATTTATTCTTATAGTATTTTTGTCAACAATATCAATCTTGCAATTGAATTGCGTTTGAAGACTATTAAATGTCGCCTTTTGTGCTTTAATCTGTCTAACTTTTTCTTCTGTTATATAAACCTCTTGCATAAATTTCCCAAATATATTTAATATATAAAAATTATTATTAAAATAATTCTAAATATCTACAATATTTATTAAACAAGTATTTAAGTTTATCGTGTATTTTATTTGTAAGGCAAGAATACCACGACTTTTAAGCTGTGGATGAATTGCACATCACAAGCAGATAAAAGTTTGCAACGTAATAATAATAGATACTACGGCTTTAGCCCATAGAGAAGGTTATTTTATTTCGGCTTAAAATATTCTATTTTTATTATAAAATATTACAAAAGGTATATAAATAATTTAAATATAGAGTAATTATATTATAATATTATCCCTAACTTCCTCTATTCATATATTATTATGAAATTTACGAAAGCTTTAAATACTTTTTTATATAAATAGAATCATGAAACAATCATGATAGATGCATGAAAGATTTGCAATACATTCATGATTGTAGCATTGTAATATGAATATTGTGTGATTGTTGCACTATAATATTAATATTTGATGATATTTATGGTTAATAAAAATAAATTTAAAAATGAACTTACAACTCTTAAAATTGAGCTCGAAAGGCTAAAAAAGAAAGAAGGTGAAATAAATACTTTGCTTACAGAGAAAGTATTATCTGAAAAGATGAGTTCAAACCTTCTTTCACTTTTCAAAGTTATGATGGATGAGAATAAAGCTACAAGGCAACTCATTCAGCAAACTTACGAAAAAATTACGCAAATTGGGGACAATTTTGCAGTTCCTGAAGAGCAAGGAGAACCTATTAAAGAAAAATTAGAAATAATTAAAACAGTGCCGATATCAGATCTTGATAAAAAGATCTTACAATATATTCAAATCGTTGGTATGGCATCTGCAGCAGATATACAAAAAGTTATGAATTATAAAGGTAAAAATGCAGCTACTGCAAGGTTAACAAAACTTTATAAGCAAGGTTTATTAGATAGATATCAATTAGGTCACAAGGTTTTTTATAAATTTGATGCTGGCAAGGCGACTACTAATTCATTAATAATATCACCACCCTAAAGATGAGCTCACTTAGTAGAGAACGGTGAGCTCATTCTTCTTTTAGAAAGTGGTGATCAAATCCTTAAAGAAAAATAAAAACAGAATAACAGAATAATAAAATATAATAAATTAATAATAAAATAATATAATAAATAAAATTAGTAATAAAAATTGTAAAGTTGCAATAAAATTATATAGTAAGTTATTAATAATTATTTGAGAGAATATTCTGTATAAAATTATGGTTGTGAAAGGGAATTATTATGGAGAATATAAAAGATGAAGATTTATTGCAATTAAAGAAATTTTTTATGGATTTGCCTTATTCATTCAATGCGAATGTACATGCAAAGCAAATAAAAGATAATTATCCAAAATTTGATGGTAAAGATATATCTATTGCTGGAAGGATTATTGCAATTAGGAAAAGCGGAAAATTGATTTTTGTTGATTTGCTTGATGAAAGTGGCAAAATACAAATTTATTTTGATTTTAATATAATTGGGAGTGAGCAATTCGAGAAAATAAAATCATTTAATTCTGGTGACATTATAGGTGTAGTTGGCACTATATTCAAAACAATTCCTGGTGAGATAAGTGTCAAAGCAAAAGAGTATAAACAGCTCTCAAAAGCACTTTCTTTACTTCCTGATAAATGGCATGGACTTCAAAATACTGAAGTGAGATATAGAAAAAGATATCTTGACCTTATAATAAATCCACATGTACGTGAAATATTTAGAAAAAGGAGTATGATTACAAAAAAGATTCGGGAATTTTTAGATCAAAGAGGTTTCATGGAATTTGAAACACCAGTTATACAACCGCTTTATGGTGGCGCAGATGCAGAGCCATTCAAAACATTTGTGAATACCCTTAATGAAGAAGATTATTTAAGAATATCAAATGAACTGTACTTAAAAAGGCTTATTATAGGGGGATTTGAAAAAGTATATGAAATTTATAAAGCATTTAGAAATGAAGATATTGATGTTACACACAGTCCTGAATTCACAATGATAGAAATTTATCAAGCATATGTCGATTATAATGATATTATGAAACTAAATGAAGAGCTTTTTAATTTCATTGCAAAAGATGTACTTAACATGGAAGAATTTGATTATCAAAACAAGAAAATAAGCTTTAAATTACCTTTCAAAAGACTTGGTTTTTTAGAAGGCATTAATAAAAAAGTAGGATTTGATGTTTCAAAACTTTCCGATGAAGAATTATTTAAACTTGCTGAAAGCAAAGGTATAAAATTTGAAAAATCCAAAAGAAACAGAGCACATGCATATAATAAACTTTTAGAGGTGCTTGTACAGCCTGAGCTTATTCAACCCACCTTTATTGTAGATTTTCCAAAAGAGACAACTGCGCTTGCAAGACCAAAAAGAGATAATGATATGCTTGTTGAGCGTTATGAGCTTTATATATCAGGAATTGAGATAAGCAATGCCTATTCTGAGCTTAATAATCCAATAATTCAAAGAGAAAACTTTGAGGAAGAGGAGAAAAAGGCAGTGGAAGGTGATAAGGAAGCAGAGCCTCTTGATAACGAATTTATTGAAGCAATGGATTATGGAATGCCACCAACAGGTGGTATTGGAATAGGTATTGATAGACTTGTAATGCTGCTTACAAATCAGTCATCAATAAAAGAAGTAATATTATTCCCAATGGAAAAAAGAGAAGTCAAATTGTCAAAAAACAACAAAGACAATAAAAATAATAATAAATAAAAAAATGATATAAATAATAATAAACAAAAATGATAATAAATAATAATTATAATAAAAATAAATATAAAAATTAAATAATTATTCTTTATTTGTTTCTTCATTCTTAATTTCTTTTATTACATCTTTTAATTTTTTAAAATCCTCTTCAAATATGCTAATATTCTTTTTTATTCTAACTGCAGCAGCAGGATGTATTGTTATAAATAATTTGCATTTATATTCGTCACTTTTTATAACATTTCCGTGGTTTTTAAATACATTAGCTGTGTTTGCAATACTCTTGCTTGCAATATTTCCAAGCAGCACAATTATTTTTGGTTTAATTATTCTTATCTGCTCTTTAAGATAAGGCATGCAATAATTTATCTCTTCTTCAGTTGGTGCTCTATTTAAAGGTGGAAAGAATTGTACTATACTTGTTATATATACTTTATTTCTTCCTATTTTATTTTTTTTAAGAGTTTCATCTAAAAGTTTCCCAGCCATCCCTATAAAAGGTCTTCTATGTTCATCTTCATTTTTTCCAGGTGCTTGGCCTAATAACATAATTTCCGCATTTAAAGGTCCCTCACCTGGGACAAAATTTCTGCTTAAATTCCAATCTTTGATAGATTTAGGGAGGTCTTTATATTTATTGTTTAATTCATTCATTTTATTTATACAATTAATATAATCATTTGCTACTTGGAGTAAGTCTATATATGTTTTGTATTTGATCTCTTTTAATGCCTCATCAAATCTCAACCATTTATAAGAAGAATGTTCAAACGATATTCTTATTTGCTGCTTTTCATCCTCTAATTTTGATAGGAAAAAAATATTCTGCTTTTTTACTTTTTCTTTATTTTTAACAAACCACCAATATTCATCATGCCTAAAAAAAGGAATTAAGCTGATATTTAAGCCTATCTCCTCTTTTACTTCGCGCAAAGCAGCTTCCTCTGGTGTTTCATTCTTTTCTATATGTCCTTTAGGTAAATCATATTTATTATCATCTCTTATTAAAAATAAGAAGTATCTTTCATTATTGATTTCCTTCCAAATAAGTGCTCCAGCACTAAATTCAAATTTAATGTTATCACTCCCTTTCGTCTTTATATTTTCAAAATTATTATATGTCCTCAGCCGATTTGGTTATCATCACTTTTCAGTAGTTACTCTATTCATCACAGGACAATAATATTTCTAAATACCATTATTTAAAGTTTTTGAGTTAATCTAAAATATTAAAAGGTGCTGAAAAATGCGTGTTTTATATAGATACTTTAATCATACCGCAGACATAAAATTTAGAGCTTATGGTAATAATTTAAATATTTTATTTAAAAATGCGCTTCTTGCAATGTTTAATTCTAATTCAAACATCAATAAAATTAAACAATATATCAAAAAAAACAACAAAAAGCAAGGTAATAATAGAATAAAAATTAAAAAATTGTATATAAAACAGATCTCTGATAATATCAATGAGCTTTTATGGCTTATATTACAAGATGCTTTATCAAATGCAGATGCAGAAGAATTGTTTTTATATAGCGTTAAATCAATATCTATCAAAAAAAACAATAGTAAATATATAGGGAAAGTGCAAATATTAGGGATAAAAAATAATATAGATTATTTAAATAAACTTTCAAAATTTGATGTTAAAGGAGTATCAATGCTTGGCATGCAGGTTAAAAATTCAAAGAATGGAATATATGTTGATGTTATATTAGATGTTTAATATTTATTTATAAGATGCTTCTCAATCAAAACATATAAAATTCTTATAGTTGTTAATTTATCAATGTTAAATAATAAATATAAGTATAATTGAATGTATTATTAAATATATTAAAATATTAAAAATAATAAAATAGAGTGAATACAATGCAATTTCCGCTTAATGTTGGGATAAGTGAAGTTCGTGGCGTTCTTGAGATAATAAAAGATCACGGAAATGAGCTTAGTATATCAAAGCTTGCAGAAGAATCAGGAGAAGATGTTGATAAAATAATACCACTGCTCGATGTTGCTGAAATGTTGGGATTTTGTAGCGTTGAAAGTGGAATAGTTAAGCTTACTGAGTCAGGCAAAAGCATTACGCTTCAAAATTATGCAACAATAATTTCAAAGATGCTTATTAAGATAGAGCCTTTTAAATCAATTGTTGAAGCACTTAATAATAAAAGCCTTAATACCAAAGAGCTTGCAGAAATCCTTAAATCTAAGAACATAATATTGCTTGCAGATGAGTACAATAATATTAAAATTCTTAGAACACTATTATTGAAATGGGGTGTTCGTACTAAGATCCTTTCTTATAATCGAGAAAATGATTTATGGTCATTAAAAAATGTTAAATTATAAGTTAATATAAATTAAAAATTAGACAAAAATAGAATTGTCTGATTTTGTATTATCTGTTTTTGAAGAACTGGGAGAAAATTAAGTAAAATATATTTATTAAAAACAAGTTTGTTTTTAAAATTGTCTTGTTATTCTGTCAATACTTTATATATATAGTCAATATTGTCCATGAATTCTTTGCTATGTTTATTTCTAGGATATGGCAAAGTTATTTTTTTGATTTCTTTAACATGGGAAGGCCTTTGTGATAATATTACTATTTTATCTGAAAGTTCAACTGCCTCTTCTACATTATGCGTTACCAAAAGCACAGAGCTGACAGGTATATCAACACTTCTAAGCATATCAACAATATCTGTTCTCAATGTTTCTGCAGTAAGTTCATCAAGCGAACTAAATGGTTCATCCATAAGAAGCACTTTTGGATTTGAGATGATTGCGCGTGCAATTCCTACTCTTTGCTTCATTCCGCCACTGAGTGTATTCGGATAAGAATTTTCAAAGCCCTCTAAACCTATCTTTTTGAATATATTTATTGTCTTTTCTGTTTTTTCTTTTTCATCAATATCAAACAAAGATAATCCAATTTTGACATTTTCAATATTTGTAAGCCATGGAAGTAATCCAAAATCCTGGAATATAAATGAAATTTCTTTTTGCGGAGTTGTTACTTCTTTATTGTAATACAAAACCTCACCTTTTGAAGGTTTTATAAGTCCTGCAATAATTCTTAATAAAGTGCTCTTACCACATCCTGAAGGTCCTATTATAGATACAAATTCATCTTTTTGTGCACTGAAACTTATATTATCTATTATATTTATTTTATTTATCAAATAAAATAAATCATCAATTTTAAGAATGTCAACATTGTCCATAAACATCATTTATTTTACTAATATTACTTCAATTATTTTAATACATTTTTTGTAACATAATTATATAAAATTATAATATAATAACACTATTGAACTATTATTTGTAAACACTTCCTATTCTGTTGTATAATTTTTTCCATACAAATTTATTAATAAATATAATCATTAATGTCAAATTAAATAAGCCAAGGAGCATTAATTGCATATTACCAGAATTTAATGCAACGTCAAGAAGTTTGCCTATACCTAATGATACAGTTGTTATAACTGTGCCGTTGCCTATTGCAGAAGTTGTAAAATACTCAGCGACAATGCTGGCATTCCATTCAGCTGCAATTCCAGTAACAGCTCCGGTGAGCAAGCCCGGCAATATTGCATAAATATATATTTTCTTCCAAGCTTTTATTCCTTTAACTCCAAATATTTTCTTAACTTCAAAAATGCTTTGTGAAATATAAGTTTTTTGTGATAATATGCTAAATATTATGTACCAAATACCACTCAAAAAGAATATTGAAAATGCAACAAGTTCACTATTATAAGGCATATTTTTTAATGAAGCAACGATTAAAGGCAGAAGAATTGTTGCAGGTATTGCGGCAATAATCTGAAATAATAACACATATGTGCTTCTCCTTTTAGCCATAAATATTATATATATGCTTAAGGGTACTGCAATTATTAAGATTACAAGAAATGCAAACCACACTCTAATAAAAGAAGTGATAAGCGCAAAGATAACAGTTATTTCTTCATTAAGCAGTGTGTTATTTGTTAAAATAATTGCAATAAATATTATGATTATGAGTAATGCAATATACTCAAAATGTAGATTTAATTTTGATGGTTCTTTATTTGATTTTATTAATACTTTCTTTTTAGTTGTTTTTATTATCCTTATATTTGGCTTAGGAACAGCTGATGTAATTATTGAGCTTATTTTTTTAAATGATGCACTAACACTTGCAATGGCTCTTATGCTTCTGCTTTCAGATTGCTCATTATATTTATTAACATATTTTTCAAAAGGATTGAATAAAAGTAATCTTGTTAAAATTACAAATATTATAAATATCAATATTCCTACTAAATACTCAACAAAGTTTCCGCTTTCAGCAAGTGTCATCAATGCAACGCCTATACCATGTTTGACAGCATAATTAGAATTTGAGGTTGAAAATATTTCACTGGTGACAAGATAAAACAAGCCAATTGACCATGATAATGCAGACTGTTCAGCAACCTTTGGCATACTTGCAGGAATAAATATTTTGGCAATCTTCTCCTTTAAACTCATGCCATATAATGAAGCAAGCTCTATAAATTCTCTTGGAAGATTTTTTACTGCCTCATATACTCCAAATATTATATTCCATAGCATACTTGTTATAATTAGGAATATAACCGCAGAATTTATACCTATCGATCCTGGAATTGATGCAACAATTACAAAAATAACAAACGGAAAGAATGTAAGAATAGGCAAAGTCTGCAGAATATCAACAATAGGTATAATAATTTTTTCAGCACGTTCATGAGTGGCAGCATATATACCAATTGCTAATCCAAATAAGATTGAAAGAGAAAGAGCAATGAGCATACGTATCCAAGAATAGGAAATGTCAACAAGCAAGGCTGCAATATAACCAAGCATATATCTAAGTTTAACTAAAAATATAAAATACTTGTTATGTTCTATTATATTTTTGTTGCTTACATTCCTGATATTAATAAGGCATAAAAAAGGGAAATCATAAAAAATAAAAATAGAGAAGTGATCAAACTCTTTATAATTACTTTAACGTTTTCTTGTTTTCTTTTGGCTCTGTTTTTGTGTAACTTTTGTTTTCTTAGTTACTGTTCTCTTCTTTGTCTTCTTTCTTGTTGTTTCTTTTGCTACTTTCTTAATCTGTTTCTTCTTACTTGCACTTTTCTTTACCTTGATTGTTGCAGCCTTTCTGCTTTTCTTCAATGCCTCTAATTTTGCTTTTCTTCTTCTACGTATCAAGTATATAATTACAGCAATCACAATTACTACAATGATTGCAATTATTATGTATACATAAAATGGTAAAGGTAAAGGTGGCAATGATTCTATTGTTACTATTTTCGCTACACCTTCTCTAATTACAGCACCCATCCCACTTGTAGAATTCTGCTGCGCTGAAATCTCTATAACTTGGAGTATGCCCTGCCATTTTAAATAAGGTTTATCACTTGAGGGCATTTGTACTGCAATGCTAATTAATTGCTGAGAATGTGGTGCAAGCGTACCATTCATTGGAGTAACTAAAACTGTTGGTGTTGTATTTTTAGGGATATTGTTCAATGTTGGTAATATAATTTGATAGGCAATAGAATTTGAACCTGAATTAAGTATTAAATAATTAAAAGTTGCTGAACTGCCAACACTCACATTAATAAAAGGTTGACCTGCTTCCTCTCCTAATTGTGCAAATGAAAGAGTACTAAAAATAAAAAGAAAAATAATTGCTAATAAATAATATTTATTCTGCATTACTACTACCTATTAGCAGCTGTTTTCAATTGTTATTGTTTGAGTATAACTACCCCCTGGAGTTCCTCCTGGTACTCCTAAACCAAAGTATATCAAATTATTAGCTGATGGAGCGCTTTGTGTTGGTTGTGGCACGATTATTCCAGTATCTACTGGGGAATTTGTTAATGCATTTCCACTATATGCTCCTAACTTTGTAGGATTCCACAATGTGTTACTTACACCAAAATTAATGCTGCCACTAATCCAATTACCACCATATATAAGTAAACTTGCTGCAACATTACCTCCGTTATCTGTATCTGTAACTAGCATATTGGTTGGTACATTTGCAGAGGCAAAAACTGAACCAAAATTAATAGATACTGGGGCTAATGCTATATAACAAGTGCCTATCACATTGGCATAGGCAGTAACTTGATATGAAGTTGAAACTGAGTTGTATAGGCTTTGTGTTACATTTTCATTTTCAAATGTCAATGTCTGTATATAATTACCTGGTGGTGTTCCTCCCGGTACATTTACTCCAAAGTAAATATTATTGCTTGTAATAGATGAAGTTAGTGTAGGTTGTGGTATGATTATATTTGTTGTTGTAAAAGTGTTTGTTAATGCCGTTCCACTATAAGAACTTAAAGATGTCGGGTTCCATAAGGTATTGCCAACGTTTATTGTATTGCTATAATATACCCAATTTGAGCCTTCTACAAGTAAATTTGCAGCAATATTTCCTCCGTTATCTGTATCCGTAACTAACATATTTGTATTATAACTAGTTAAAGTATCTAAATTACCGAAATTTATCGTATTTGGACTAACTGATAAATAGATAACGTTTCCTACACTTACACTGGCAGTTACAGTACCAGTGCTAGTGCTATAGTTAATTTTTACAGCAAAAATAAACAATGCCAATGCTCCTATTAAAACTAATGTAATTAATATATTAAATTTATTCAATCTCTTTTTGTCCATAATCATAATGTCACCTATTAATATTAACTAAACAGCAAATTCTTTTAAATGTTTCCTTTTTTTGCCACTATTAATTTTCATTTATTTAAAACCAAATAATCTTAAAATATATGTTAAAAATGTTTCTTTTCTTTTTTTAGGTTCTACATCAATATTTAATTTTGAGCTGTAGAAACGTGCAAGTTCTTTTATATTCTTTGAAAACTGCGTTTTCTTATTATACAAATAAGCTGGTATATGCATTTCTATGCTTACAGGCACTATATCATCTTCAGATATTTTTGTAACAATCTTATTTTCATACATCTCTTCTATTTCATCTATATGAAGTTCATAACGTTTATTTTTAAATCTGTTAAGTACAAGATTATGCTTGAGATGCGCCTTGTCAAACCATGTTGCCAATCTAACAACATTTGCAACACTTGACAATTCTGGAGTTGATACAAGCAGTGCTTCATCATAATATTTGTTCAAATTATCGGTTGTATAGCCTGGCATTGTATCTACAATTACAAAATGATAATTGCTGTTGATAATAATATTATAAAATGTTTTGATCATTGATTCTGATAAAATATATTCCTTTTCAGATAAAACTCCAGGAATAACATGCAAACCGCTTGGAAGATGTGCTACTCTCACATCAACTAATTTTGCTTTATTAGTTACTAATTCCTTCAATCCTATATTTACATGTTCAAAGCCAAGATGGAAGCCAATAGAAGGGTTTACAGTATCCATGTCTACAAGCAATACATTGTAGCCTTCAAGTTGAAGAGCTACTGCTAAATTTACTGCGATTGTTGTCTTGCCTACACCTCCTTTTTGCGAAGATACACGTATTATATAAGGTTTCATTTTTATCCCCTTTTTATTGTTTCTCTTATTCTTCTAAGTTTCTCTGCTCTATCAGAACTATACTTTGATTTATTTCTACTTTTAAGCATATAAATAATCAATACTAAAAATATTATAAGTCCAACAGCCATACCTAAATATTTTATTGTTAATATTTTTGAGATAATATAAGGGATTTCTGGTGTTATTAATATCTGCTTAGTAGTATTAGTCACATTTATTGATGTGGGTTTTGGTAATACAAGTGTCGGCATACTATAATTAAGGGTTGCATTTTCTGTATTAATATTTAAATTCAGCATCATAGTGCCTGATGAACTCGGTTTGATAAGAAAAGTTTTTGTAAATACTTCATTGGGTGTTGCATTTACATATTGTGTTGAGTTGTATATAGTTGCATTAATAGGTCCTGTGAGATAAAATGCTATTTTTTGTTTTTGTGTACCTGTATATAATAATGTTATTCTTATATAATTACTTGAATTAACATAGTATGTTGGTACGTCTATATCTACAATTTTTAATATACTTGAGGATACAGGAATTGGCTCTGTTGTTAATAAGCTTGAGATACGATTTAACATTGGTTGCGCTGTTATGTTGGATATTGAAAAATATGCAAAAGTTGTAGATGATGTTGGTAAATTATTAATATACCAACTAATTATATAGCTGCCGTTGACAGTATTTATTTGTGATGGCAAACCATAAGAATTTATATATAAAGCACTTTTCGTCACATTTATTGGAAGCATTGCTTTTACTACCATATTCGTGAAATTTTTATTTGTGGGGTTTGTAATCTTTATGATACCACTAGCATCTTTTGTATTATTCATAAGTATTATACTAGGTAGTAAATGAGAAGTTGTTGAATTATAAATTGATAAAGTGGTATATGCGGTTTCTGATGCGGATGAATTAAGTATGCTTGCATTTATATTTATAGGTATTATATAGCTACCTGGTGGGTAAATTTTTTGAGCAGTAAACGCTATATCAATGCCAACTGTTTGCTTAGGTGTTATTGCAAGATTCGTCGCAGATAAATTAACTAAATTTTTATAACTGCCAGGTACTGATATATTCACATATTCTGTGGTATTTACATTGTTTTTTATTTTTACAATTTCTAATGTTGATTGATTTGTATTTAATGAAAGGGCAAATGGGAAAGAGATAAGCGAAAATTGTGGTATTGTAATTATATGTATTGGTGGAGATATTAACTGTATAGGTTTAGTAACTACTGGCGGAGAAATTACTGTATAATTTATAACATTATATTTGCTTGTCAAAACAATACCATTTGTATTGTTTGTTGGATAAGTTACATTGAGCATTGCTTTATAATTTCCTGGCTGTACTGTCGAATTTGTCATTGTTGCAGTAATATTTAAATATTGAAGCGGGGCTAAGGAATAATTAGAAGGAAAATTTAATGATGCATTAGAAGGCCCTATTACTCTTAGTTTTATAGATATACTATTTGATAAAGCAAACCCACCTATATTTCTTAAGCTTATATAAAATTGTTGATTACTATGCATCAAAAGTTTTTGTGAAGTACTGAAATTTTTAATAATAACATTTGTTATATTATTCAATAAAATTTTGTTGGAAGAATAATTTGTAAATTTAAAATAAGTAAAGGATATTTTTGCATTTTGCAGACCATTTGGTATATTACTTGGATCAAAATTAAATTTATAAGTTGAAGTTTTTTGCGTTGCATTTATATTATTGATTGATTGTGTATAAACTACACTTCCATTACTTTCAATAATAAAGAATTTACCACTCATATTTGAAATAATACAATTTACTGTTGTATAAATAGTGAAATTAGCAGTCTGATTAGGTAATTTTGGATATACTGTATGCGTATTAAGATTTACTCCAAAAGGGCATTGAACAAGGACAGTTGCATTTATACTGGCGCTATATGCATAAGCAATAAATATTGTTAAAATAAACACACTAATATAAATCTTTTTTATATTATACATTTATTCAAGCACCCTAAATGATTTATAAATTTTATATAAATTAATAATAAATAAGTATAAAAATATAATATATATACTATGATTAATAAATTAAATTTTATATTATATTAAATTATTTGGTATTTTACAGATTTATTGATGAAAAAAATGTTAACTATTATAATCAAGATAATATAGATTATGCAGATTAAAAAATAATTATCATTTATTTAATAATTTAACTTTTTCTAATGCAGCTTTCATCATTATATTATAATCTACTTTTTTATTTACAAATAATTTAAATGCGATTAAGCCTTGATTGACCAAGAGCTCCAATCCATTTATTGTTCTACAGCCTTTTGCTTTAGCATCCATAAGCAGTCTGTTATCCAATGGTGCATAATTAGCATCAAATATGATCATATCATTTTTCATTAATTCTTTTCTTACAGGTGTACTCTTCCTGTTTTCAAGTGTTATATTTGTTGCATTTATTATATAATTAGAATTCTTTATAGCTTCCATAGATTCTATTGATCCAAGCTTATATATTGAAATATTGATAGAAGGGAAGGTGTGTTCAAGCTTATTTTTAAGCTCTCTTGCATGTTCTACTGTTCTATTAATAATGCTAATATTCTTAACGCCTTCATGTGCTAATCCAAATGAAAAAGCTCTAGCAGCTCCACCTGCACCAAATATTACATATTCAGCATTTTTTCTTAATTCATATTTTTTCATTGCCTCTACAAAGCCTGGAGAATCTGTATTATAACCATAAAGTTTTCCTCTCTTATTAACTATAGTATTTACTGCTCCAAGCTCCATTGATAATTTATCAATATGATCAAGATATTTCATTACTTTTTCTTTGTGTGGGCTTGTGAGCGTCATTCCTTTTATATCAAGCGCTTTCATACCTTTTATAGCATCTTCCAACTTCTCTGCAGGCACATCAAAAGCGGTGAAAACTGCATCTATATTAAGTGCTTTAAATGCAGCATTGTGGATTGCAGGCGATAAAGAATGATGCGCTGGCATTCCAATTATGCAAAATAATTTTGTTGAACCGGTTATTTCCATAATATTGCCCTTATTTGTTTAAGCCCCAAAAGGGAATTGAACCCTCGACCTCTTGTTTTCCTAACTTCCTAGTTCCTGATTAAACCTCTTTAAAGAAGTTTACGAGACAAGCGCTCTACCACTGAGCTACTGGGGCATAATATTTTAAATTTATATACAATATGTTTATACAAAGTTTTATATTTATTCTACTATAAACCTTATATATTATTAATTTGCTTAAAATAATATTAAAAACAATAAAAATAATAAATTGAGATTATTCAATAATTACAATCATAAGTTATAAATATTTCAAAACTTGAAGAGTGTATTTATTATAAAATGCAATCATTATAAAAAGTTGAGTGTATGGATGAAAATAAATATGTATTTAGTAATGGTGAGGAATCCACTAATGAATCGCCCAGTTCCCGTAAGAAAATTATTGCCGGAATTGCTATTGCAATAATTGTTATTGCTATTATAATCTTTATTAATCCACTTTCTTTATATCACGCTCATCCAAAAAATACCATCACAACTAATATACCATCAAATATCCCTTCAAATAAAATAACTAATATAACAAAAATTGAATATTTAAGTGCATGTTCAAATATTAGTGCATCTGGTAATTATAATCTATCAAATATGCGATTGCTATATGCAAATAAATCATGTATTAATGTTAATGCAGACAACGTTAAATTGAATTGTAATGGGGCTGAGATTTTAGGATCTGGCGCTTATACAGATAGGCCGCCATTTAATTATGGTATAAAAATAAACAGCAGAAAAAATATTACAGTAAGTAATTGCAGAATAGCAAATTTTTCATATAATATTTATTCAGACAATGCCAAAAATATTAAATTAATTAATGATATACTTTTAAATGGGTATGTAAATAATTTATATTTAAATAATACTTCTAATAGCACAGTTAGTAACAGTTCTTTCATTAATTCAACTAGTCCATTTGGTGCTGTAGCAATAACACATAATTCTCAAAATAATAAATTTATCAACAATACTTTTAGAGGCAATATGTTTTTAGGATTCAATATTACTTCAAATAATAATAAATTTATAAATAACTATATAACCGGCTCAAGAGAATCATTTATATGTGGAATTCAGAGTGGTTTTCCAAATAATAATACCGCTATTGGAAATAATTGCTATAACAATAATGGTTGTGATTTTGTTTCTTGTAATGGTACAAATATACCACATAATGTATCAGCAGTAGTGCTGCAGAAAAGTATAACTTCTTGTGGGTCTATAATATATCCTGGATCATATTATATCTCACAGAATTTAAACATGAAGAATTTTAGCACATTTCCGAAAAGCACCCTTGCTGCATACAATGTATCATGTATAAATATAAAATCTCAAAATGTATCACTTAACTGCCTTAGTCACTCAATAAGCAATGCATATATAGGAATTAAGGATGCTGCAAATGGTACAATGCTTTCTAATTGCAATATTAAAGATTCAAATTATGGCATAATGTTAAGCAGCGGAAGCAACTCAAAAATCAATAATCTATTGCTCTATAACAATACAGACGGGCTTTATTTGAATAATACGGATGGAATACGAGCATCTAATATCACTGCAATTAATAACAGCCATGGAATTATATTAAAAAATGCATATTCAAATTTATTTGCAAACTTTACTTCTAATAATAATGTATACGGTATTTATTTATCAAGCTCTGAAGGCAATTTGTTTAATGGTGGTTCAGCATTGCACAATTCGAAAATTGATGTTTATGCAACATTAGATTCTATTGGTTCAACAAACAATATAATGACGTCTACAGCATGTTATTTGACAGATGCAAGTTGGGCGCATTGCACAGTGCAAACATCTCCAACATTCTCTTCATATCCAATTGATGCATGTATTGATATAAACAATCCCGGCGCATATAACTTGTCAAGCAGTATACTTTATGCTGGGCAGGGGTGCTTTAAAATAAATACCAGTAATGTTGAGCTTAATTGTTCGCATTTTAATATAACTGCAAATCCAGGAACTGATGGGCCCGCGATCATAATAAATGGCAAAAATAATGTAAGCATTTCGGATTGTGGAATATTAAATTACAAATCTGCAATTGCTATAAATAACTCAAGAAATATTAGTTTAGCTAATATTTTAGGGAAGAACATAAATAATTTCGGCATAAGAATAATTAATGCTACAAATATTACTTTAAACAACATCAATATATCAAGTACAAGCAATTTTACAATCTCTTTGAAAAATGTAACAAAGAGCAAGATAACAAACAATATATTTGAATACGGAGTAAAAAATAATTATGGATTAATATTAAATAATTCCAGCAATAATATAGTTATAAACAATAAAGGGAATTCAAATTATGTTGGAATAGCCATGTTGGGCAATTCAATTAATAACACATTAGCAAATAATACCTTCAATAATGATGTTGAGGATTATGTCTGTGGTAAAAACAATAGTGCGCTTAATGATGGTAATAGTAACATAAATTATGGAAACAGGAAGATTGGATGTCATTGGCTTATTGTTGAACCTTCAACTGTGTCCGCGCCATCAGAATGCTTTGCTGAAACACAGCCAAGCTTTATATCGCTTGCACATGATGAGCTATATAAAACAGGCGCGACATGCTTTACTCTATTATCTAATGGTACAACACTAAATTGCAATAACCATACAATAGAGGCAACAAATGGCGGAAC